>DASWMA010000043.1:0-10000 GCA_036399995.1 Longimicrobium sp.
GCCTGCGTCCACGCGCCGTCGTGGCCGCGGGCGAAGCGGAGGCGGAGCGCGTCGTGGTGCGCCAGCACGGCGGCCAAGGCGCGCTCGAGCGCGGCGGCGTCGAGCCGTTCGGCGGCGGCCGCCAGGAACGCCATGTTCCACTGGTGCGGCTCGGCGAAGCGCTGCGCGAAGAACCACCGCTGCACCGGCGTGAGCGGCGCCGGCCCCACCACCGGCCCCCGCTCCGCGTTTGCGGCCACGGACGCGCCGATCGGCTCGGCCACGCGCGCCAGCGCGGCGATGGTGGGGTGCTCGAACACCTGCCGCGCGGTGATGCGCAGCCCGGCGCGCGCCGCGCGCGACACCACCTGGATCGCCAGGATCGAATCGCCGCCCAGCGCGAAGAAGTTGTCGTGCACGCCGATCTCGGCGCCGCCCAGCACCCCCGCCCAGGCCGCCGCCAGCGCCTCCTCCACGGGCGTGCGCGGCGCGGCGGGCTCGGCGCCGCGGGCCTCGGGCGCGGGGGCGGGAAGGGCGCGGCGGTCCACCTTGCCGTTGGGCGTCAGGGGGATGCGGTCGAGCGCGACCACGGCCGACGGCACCATGTGCCCCGGGAGCCGCGCCGCCACGTGCTCGCGCAGCGCGTCGGCGTCGATCGCATCCACAGCCACGCCGTCGGCGGGGACCACGTAGGCGACCAGGCGCACCGGTGCGGGCGGGTCGTGCCGGGCGATCACCACGGCGTCGCGGACGGACGGGTGCGTCCGCAGCGCGCCCTCCACCTCGCCCGGCTCGATGCGGAAGCCGCGCACCTTCACCTGCTGGTCCACGCGGCCCAGGAAGTCGAGCTCGCCCGAACGGAGCCAGCGCACCCGGTCGCCGGTGCGGTACAGCCGCGTCCCGTCCGTCGAGAAGGGATCGGGGACGAAGCGCTCCGCCGTCTGCCCCGCGCGGGCCAGGTAGCCGCGCGCCACGCCGATCCCGCCCACGTACAGCTCGCCGGGAACGCCCACGGGCACCGGCCGCATCCGCCGGTCGAGCACGTAGGCGCGCACGTTGGCGATCGGCCGGCCGATCGGCGGGCGGCCGTCGGGCCGCGGGTGGACCGCGATGGTGGAGCCGACGGTGTTCTCGGTGGGCCCGTAGCCGTTCACGAAGCGCCGCCCGGCACCCCAGCGCGCCACCACGTCGGCCGAAACGGCTTCGCCGGCGGAGACGATGGTGCGCAGCTCCGGCAGCTCGTCGGCCGGGAGCGCCGCCAGCAGCGAGGGCGGGAGGATGGCCACGTTGACCGCCTCGTCGCGCATCAGCGCCAGCAGCTCGGGGCCGGCCTGCTCGCGGCGCGCCATCACCAGCGCGTCGCCCGAGAACAGGGCGTGCACCACCTCGGCCACCGCGGCGTCGAAGGAGAAGGAGGCGAACTGGAGCGCGCGCCCGCCCGGCTCCACCCCGAACGCCGTGCGCATCGCCGCCGCCATGTTCCCGATCCCCCGGTGCGGCACCACCACCCCCTTGGGCCGCCCGGTCGATCCGGAGGTGAAGATCAGGTACGCGGCGTTCTCGACGTCGACCTCGACTGGGAGGTTCGCGTCGTCCTCGCCCTCGATCTCACCCGCGACCCTGTCGAGCGCCACGACCGCCGCGGCCGTCCGCGGCAGGCCGGCCGCGAGGGCGGAGGTGGTGACGACGAGCGGGGCGGCGGAATCTTCCAGCATCCAGCCCCTGCGCTCGGCCGGATAGTCCGGGTCGACGGGGAGGAAGGCGCCGCCGGCCTTGTTGACGGCCAGCAGCGCGATCACCATCTCGACCCCCCGCTCCAGCGCCAGCGCCACGATCGTTTCCGGGCCCACGCCGAGCGCCACCAGCCTCCGCGCCAGCCGGTTCGCGCGCGCGTTGAGCTCGGCATAGGTCAGCCGCTCGGCGCCGAAGACCAGCGCGGGGGCACCCGGCGTGCGCGCGGCCTGCGCCTCGAACAGCCGGTGCAGCGGCGCGACGGGCACGGGGGCCGCGGTGGCGTTCCACGTCTCCACCACCAGCCGTCGCTCCGCCTCGTCCACGGCCGGCGGGGCCGAGATGGGTGCGTCGGGGTGCGCCACCAGCGCGCCCAGCAGCCGGCGGTAGTCGGCCACGAAGCGCGCGGCCGTCTCGTGCTCGAACAGCTCGGTGCTGTAGCTGGCGGTGCCCGCCGCCCCGAACGGCGTCTCGCGCAGCTCGAAGGTCAGGTCGTGCTCCACGTTGTGCTCCACCGGCACGGCGGGCACGTCGGCCGGCGCATCGGCCGAACCTTCGGCCAGCGCGGGGGCCGCGTCGAAGCCGGTGGTCTGCAGGATGAAGGTGGCCTGGAAGACGGGGGTGTGGGTCAGCGACCGCTCCACGCCCAGCACGTCCACCAGCTTCTGGAAGGGGACGTCCTGGTGCGCGTACGCGTTCAGCGTGGCCTCGCGCACCCGCCCCAGCATCGCGCGGAACGACGGGTCGCCGGAGAGATCGCCGCGCAGCGCCAGGTTGTTCAGGAAGAAGCCGATCAGCCCCTCGGTCTCGCCGCGGGTGCGCCCGGCCACCTGCGTGCCCACCACCACGTCGTCGCTCCCCGACAGGCGCCCGAGGAGAACGTGGTACGCGGCCAGCAGCACCATGAACAGCGTGGCGCCCTCGCCCCGCGCCAGCGCGCGCGCGGCGGCCACCGTGGCCGGCGGCAGGGTGAACGCCAGGTCGGCGCCGGCGTGGGTGAGCACCGCCGGGCGCGGCCGGTCGGCCGGCAGCTCCAGCAGGGCGGGGGCGCCGGCCAGCGCGTGCCGCCACCACTCCATCTGCGCGTCGAGCCCGCCGCCCTCCAGCCAGCGCCGCTGCCACGCCGCCCAGTCGGCGTACTGCACCGGCAGCGCGGGAAGCGGCGACGGCTCGCCGCGCGCGAACGCGTCGTACAGCGCGCGCATCTCGTGCTCCAGCACCCGCGCCGACCACCCGTCGTACACCGTGTGGTGGGCGCGGAACACCAGCACCGACGTGCCGCTCAGCCGCAGGAGCGTGGCGCCCAGCAGCGGCAGGCGGTCCAGCGCGAAGCGCTCCGCGGCGGCGGCCCGCACGGCGTCGTCCACGGCGCGCGCCTGCGCGTCGGGCGCCAGGGCGCGCAGGTCGGTGACGGGGAGCTCCACCGCGAAGGGCGGCTCCACCACCTGCACGGGCCCGGCCTCGCCCTCGCGGAAGACGGTGCGCAGGACCTCGTGGCGGCGGACGACCTCGGTGAGCGCCGCGGCCAGGGTGGCCGCGTCGGCGTCTTCGTCGAAGAGGCTGAGGGTGGCCACGGTGAAGGCGATCGCCCCGGCGTGCAGCCGGTCCACCGCCCACAGCCGCTCCTGCCCGTACGACAGCGGGAGCGCCGCGTCGCGCGGCACGGGCACCAGCGGCGGCACCGCGTCGTCGGCGTCGGCGCGGCGATCGCCGTCGAGCCGCGCGGCGAGCGAGGCGAGGGTGTCGTTTTCGAACACCGCGCGGATCGGCAGATCGACGCCGAACGCCTCGCGGACGCGCGACACCATCCGCATCGCCAGCAGCGAGTGGCCGCCCAGCTCGAAGAACGAGTCGCCGGCGCCCACCCGCTCCACACCCAGCAGGTCGGCCCAGATCCCCGCCAGGATTTCTTCGGCCGGCGTGCGCGGCGCCTGGTGGAGGGTGGTGGACTGCACCTCGGGCTCGGGGAGCGCGCGGCGGTCCACCTTGCCGCTCGGGGTGAGCGGGAGCGCCGCCAGCACCACGAAGGCCGACGGCACCATGGCGGACGGCAGATGGAGCGCGGCGTGCGCCTCCAGCCCGGCCGCGTCGGGCACGGCCCCCTCCGCGGGGACCACGTACGCCACCAGCCGCCGGGCCGCCTCGTCGCCGCGCGTGTCGACCACGGCGTCGCGCACCGCGGGATGGGCGCGGAGCACCGTCTCCACCTCGCCCGGCTCGATGCGGATGCCGCGCACCTTCACCTGCTGGTCGAGGCGCCCCAGGAACTCGATCTCGCCGCGCCCGTTCCACCGCGCGCAGTCACCCGTGCGGTACATCCGCGCGCCGGGGGCGGGGGAGAACGGGTCGGGGACGAAGCGCTCCGCCGTCATCGCCGGGCGCCCCAGGTAGCCGCGCCCCACCTGCGCCCCGCCCAGGCACAGCTCGCCCGCGACCCCCTGGGGCACCAGCCGCAGGGCCGCGTCCAGCACGTACCCGGCGGTCCCGTCCACCGGCCGGCCCAGGGGCACCCAGGGCCCCGGCTCGTCGCCGCCGGCCACGTACGCGGTGGCGTCGATGCACGTTTCCGTGGGGCCGTACAGGTTCACCACCGCCGCGCCGGGGAGCGCCGCGCCGATCTCGCGCGCCAGCCCCGCCGACAGCGCCTCGCCGCCGGCGAACACGCGCCGGAGGGTGCGGCAGTGCCCGAGCACGCCTTCGTCGAGCATCGCCCGGAGCAGGGTGGGAACGCCCTGCAGCACGGTGGCGCCGTGCGCCTCGGCCTCGCGCGCCAGGAGCGCCGGGTCGCGGTGCGCGTCGGGGTGCGCCATCACCAGCGTGGCCCCCGCCAGCAGCGGCGCGTGGAACTCCCAGACCGACGCGTCGAACGAGAACGGCGTCTTCTGCAGCACGCGGTCGCCCGGCGCGAGCGGAAAGGCCCGCTGCATCCACGCCATGTGGTTGGCGAGCGCACGGTGGGGGATCGCCGCCCCCTTGGGCGTGCCGGTCGACCCCGAGGTGTAGATGGCGTACGCCAGCGCCTCGGGGTGGATGTCGTCCGGAAGGTCGGGGTGTCCCTCGTCGCCTTCCGGAAGGTCGTCGGCGTCGACGGCGATCACCCGGGCCTCCGTGGCCGGCAGCACGCCCAGGAGCGCCGACTGGGTGAGGACGAGGAGCGCGCCGGAGTCGGCCAGCATGTGGGCGATGCGCTCGGCGGGGTAGCCCGGATCGACGGGGACGTACGCCGCCCCCGCCTTGAGCACCGCGTAGAGCGCCGCCACCATGGCGGCCGAGCGCTCCATCATCACCGCCACCCGCGTCTCGGGCCCCGCGCCGGCCCGGCGGAGGAGCCGGGCCAGGCGGCCGGCGCGCGCGTCGAGCTCGGCGTACGTCCAGCGTTCGCCGTTCCACGACACCACGGCGGTCGCGTCCGGCGCTTCCGCCACCCGGCGGGCGAACACCGAAAGGATGGACGGCGCCTCGGCCAGGGGCGGGGCGAGGCCGCGCTCCACCAGCGCGCGCGCCTCGGCCGGCGCGAGCATCTCCACTGCCGACAGCGGGCGCTCGCCGGCGTCGGCCAGGGCGTGCACCAGCGCCACGAAGTGGCCGAGCATCCGCCGCATCGTCTCGCCGTCGAAGCGCTCGGCGTCGTACGTCAGCCGCAGCTCGGTGCCGGCGGCCATCGGCGCCACCGCCAGCGAGAGCGGATAGTGCGTGCGCTCGCGCGGCTCGGCGTGCAGCACCACCTCCACCGCGTCCGCCGTGGATGCGTCGTCGGACGCGGCCTCCGCGTTGGACGCGGGGGCGCCGGGCGCCTGCGGGACGGGGTAGTTCTCGTAGACGAAGAGGGTGTCGAACAGCTCGCGGCCGGGGTCGATGCCGGCCCAGCGGCGCACCTCCACCAGCGGCGCGTAATCGTACTGCCGCGCCTCGGCCTGGTGGTCCTGCAGCACGCGGAGCCACGCGCCGGCGGGCGCGTCGGCGGGGACGCGGGCGCGCACGGGGATGGTGTTGATCAGCATCCCCACCATCTCCTCGGCGCCCTCCAGCTCCGGCGAGCGGCCCGAGACGGTGTTGCCGAAGGCCACGTCGCTTTCACCCGTGTAGCGCGCCAGCAGCAGCGCCCACGCGCCCTGGTAGAGCGTGGTGACGGTGAGCCCGGCCCGGCCGGCGCGCGCGCGCAGCCGCTCGGCCGCGGCGGGGGTGAGCAGCGCCCGCGCCTCGGCGAACGCGCGCGGGGTTGCGGCCGCCGCCTCGCCGAAGAGCGGCGGCGCGCCCTCGAAGCCCTCCAGCTCGCGGCGCCAGAACGCCTCGGCGGCGCCGGGGTCGCGGCTCTCCAGCCACTCGACGTGGTCGCGGAAGGGGCGGCGCGAAACCAGCCGCGGCTCGTCACCGGCGGTGAAGGCGCGGTAGAGCGCGTCCAGGTCTTCCAGCAGCCGCGGGGCGCTCCACCCGTCGAACAGCAGGTGGTGCGCGCTCCACAGCAGCTCCCACGCTTCGTCGCCCGTGCGCACCAGCGCCACGCGGGTGAGCGGCGCCTGGCCGGGGTCGAAGCCGCGGGCGCGGTCTTCCGCCACGTACGCGGCGATGCGCGCCTCGGCATCGTCGGTGGACAGGCCGCGGAAGTCGATGCGCTCCACGGGGATGGTGACGTCGCGCAGCACCACCTGCAGCGGGCGCTCCACCCCGCGCCAGGCGAAGGCGGTGCGGAGCACGGGGTGGCGCTCGGCCAGCGCCGCCCAGGCGCGCACCATCGCCTCCTCGTCGAGCTCGCCGCGCAGGGCGTAGCGCATGTCCTCGAAGTACACGCCCGCCCCGGCCTCGTCGGCCACGCCATGGAAGAGCATCCCCTCCTGCAGCGGCGTGAGGGGGTACACGTCGTCCACCGTGCCGCGCGGCCCTGCGCCCACGCCGGCCAGCACCCGGTCCAGCGTGGGCGGGTCGATGGCGATCAGCGGGAAGTCGCTCGGGGTGTAGCCGCCGGCCGACTCGCGGCAGTGCGCCACGATCTCGCGTAGCGCGTCGAGATACTCCGCCGCCAGCCGCTCACCCTCCGCCGCGCTATAGCGGAGGCCGGGGAGCTCCCACGACACGCGCAGCCGCCCGCCGGCGACGGCCGCCAGCACCTGCACGGGGGCCGTGCGCCGCGCGCGGGGCGAGTGGTTGGGCCCGGCGCTCTCGCGGGCGCCGGTCAGCCACGCATCGCCCTTCCCGCCGCCGCCGCCCATCTGCCCCAGGTAGTTGAACACCACTTCGGGGGATGGGAGTGCCGCCAGCCGCGCGCGCGTCTCCTCGTCCGCCGCCAGCCAGCGCAGCGCGCCAAAGCCCACGCCGCGGCGGGGGACGGCGCGCAGCCGCTCCTTGGTCTCGCGCAGCAGCGCCCCCGCGTCGGCCGGTGATGCATCCAGCAGCAGCGGGAAGCCGCTGGTGAACCACCCGACGGTGCGCGACAGGTCCACGCCGTCGAACAGCTCCTCGCGGCCGTGGCCCTCCAGCTCCACGGCCACGGTGCTCCCGCCCGTCCACCGTGCCAGCACGCGGGCGAGCGCCGCCAGCAGCGCGTCGTTCACCTGGGTGCCGTACACGGGCGGCACCTGTTGGAGGAGGGCGCGCGTGGAATCCTCGTCCACCTCCACCTCCACCGCGCGCGCGTCGCCTTCCAGGTCGTCCGCGGCCGCGTGGCCGCGGGGGATGGGCGCCGCGTCATCCCACCGGCGCGACAGCCACCACGCGGCCTCGGCGCGGGCGTCGGCGCCGTTCGCCCACTCCGCCAGCCGCTGTGCCCAGCGGCGGAACGAGGTGGTGCGGGGGGGAAGCTGGATGTCGGCGCTGGACGAAGCCTGCGTGTACGCCGTCCCCAGGTCTTCCAGCAGCGCGTTCCACGACACGCCGTCCACCGCCAGGTGGTGGATCACCCACAGCAGCCGGTCGGGCTCGCCCTGGCCGGCGCGGTACAGCACCACGCGGGTGAGCGGGCCGTGCTCCAGGTCCAACCCGGCCTGCACGCCGGCCGCGTGCGCTTCGATCACGCGCGACAGCGCATCGCCCGCGAAGGCGGTGAAGTCGGCCACCTCGAAGGGCGTGGGATCGCCCGGCGCGGCGAACGCCTGCGTCCACTCGCCGTCAGCCCCGCGGGTGAAGCGGAGCCGCAGTGCGTCGTGGTGCTCGATCACCGCGGCTACGGCGCGCTCCATCGCGGCCGCGTCCACCGGCTCGGCGGCGGCGAACAGCGACGCCATGTTCCAGTGGTGCGCGTCGGCGAACTGGTGCGCGAAGAACCAGCGCTGGATCGGCGTGAGCGGCGCCGGGCCCACCACGGGCCCCTGCTCGGCCGTGGCCGCGGTGGCGCCGGCCTCGACCGGCACGGCCACGCGGGCCAGCTCGGCCACCGTCTGGTGCTGGAAGAGCTGCCGCGCGGTGAGCCGGAGCCCCGCGCGGGCGGCGCGCGACACCACCTGGATGGCCAGGATGGAATCGCCGCCCAGCGCGAAGAAGTTGTCGCGCACGCCCACGGCGGCCACGCCCAGCACGGCGGCCCACACCGCGGCCAGCGTCTCTTCGGCCGGCGTTTCGGGGAGCGCGTGGGCGGATGCCGCGTCCACCGCGGGGGCGGGGAGCGCGCGCACGTCGGTCTTCCCCGACGGCGTGGTGGGCACGGCGGGGATGGAGACGAAGGCGGCGGGCACCATGTACGCCGGCAGCCGGCCAGCCAGGTGCGCCCGCAGCGCCGCCGCGTCGATCGGCGCGTCCGCGGACGGATCGGCGGGGACGACGTAGGCCACCAGGCGCGCGGGGGCGGCGCCGTCGCGGCGGGCGATCACCACGGCGTCGCGCACCGAGGGCTCGGCGCGCAGCGCGGCCTCGATCTCTCCCGGCTCGATGCGGTAGCCGCGCACCTTCACCTGCTGGTCCACGCGGCCCAGGAACTCGAGCTCGCCGCCGCGCAGCCAGCGCACCCGGTCACCCGTGCGGTACAGCCTTGTCCCATCCGCGGCGAAGGGATCGGGGACGAAGCGCTCCGCCGTCTGCCCCGCGCGGGCGAGATAGCCGCGCGCCACGCCCACGCCGCCCACGTACAGCTCGCCGGGCACACCCACGGGCACCGGCTGCATGTGCGCATCGAGCACGTACGCGCGCACGTTGGCGACCGGGCGGCCGATCGGCGGGCGGCCGTCGGTGGACGGGTCGATGGCGAGTGAAACGCAGACGGTGTTCTCCGTCGGCCCGTACCCGTTCACGAAGCGCCGCCCGGCGCCCCAGCGCGCCACCACGTCCGCGGAGACGGCCTCGCCCGCGGAGATGATCGTCCGCAGCTCCGGCAGTTCGTCCGCCGCCAGCGCGGCCAGGAGCGAGGGCGGCAGCGTGGCGACGTTCACCGCCTGGTCGCGCATCAGCGCCAGCAGGTCGGCGCCGGCCTCTTCCGGGCGCGCCACCACCAGCGCGGCGCCGTTGAGGAGCGTGTGCACGACCTCCGCCACCGCGGCGTCGAAGGAGAACGAGGCGAACTGGAGGACGCGTCCCCCCGGCTCCACCCCGAATGCCTCGCCCTGTACCGCCGCCAGGTTGCCGATCCCCCGGTGCGGGACGACGACCCCCTTCGGCCGCCCCGTCGACCCGGAGGTGAAGATCACGTACGCCGCGTTCTCGACATCGAGGTCGACCGAGAGATTCGCATCGTCCTCCCCCTCGATCTCACCCGCGATCGTGTCCAGCGCGACGACCGCCGCGTCCGTCTCCGGCAGATCGGCCGCGAGCGCGGAGGTGGTCAGGATGAGGCGGGCGGCCGAATCCTCCAGCATCCAGCGCCGGCGGTCGGCGGGATAGTCCGGATCGACGGGGAGGAAGGCGCCGCCGGCCTTGTTCACGGCCAGCAGCGCGATCACCATCTCCACCGACCGCTCCAGCGCCAGCGCCACGATGATTTCCGGGCGCACGCCGAGCGCAACCAGCCGCCGCGCGAGCCGGTTGGCGCGCGCGTTCAGCTCCGCGAACGTCAGCCGCTGCGCGTCGAAGACGAGCGCGAGCGCGTCGGGCGTTTCCGCCGCCTGCGCCTCGAACAGGCGATGCAGCGGCGCGAGCGGGGCGGGGGCCGCGGTGGCGTTCCAGGTCTCCACGACGAGTCGGCGCTCCGCCTCGTCCACCGCGGACGGGGCGGAGATGGGCGCGGCGGGCTGGGCCAGCAGCGCGGCGAGCAGCCGCTGGTACTCGGCCACGAAGCGCGCGCCGGTGTCGTGATCGAACAGCTCGGTGCTGTAGTTGGCGGCGCCGATCAGCCCGCCGCCCCACTCGTACAGCTCGAAGGTCAGCTCGT
>DASWMA010000044.1:0-5307 GCA_036399995.1 Longimicrobium sp.
GTGGAGGGGCTGCGGGGTGCACTTACCGACTACGAACTCGCCATCGCCGAGCAGATCCTGCGCGAGCTGGAGAGCCGCGTGGCGTTCCTGAACGAGGTGGGGCTGGGGTACCTGACGCTCGACCGGCAGTCGCGCACCCTCAGCGGCGGCGAGGCGCAGCGGATCACGCTGGCCAACTCTCTGGGGAGCCGGCTGGTGGACACGCTGTACGTGCTCGACGAGCCCACCATCGGCCTGCACCCGGCGGACAACGACCGGCTGCTGCGCCTTCTGGTCCGCCTGCGCGAGCACGGCAACACGGTGATCGTGGTGGAGCACGACCCCGAGGCCATGCGGCTGGCCGACTGGCTGGTGGAGCTGGGCCCCGGCAGCGGCGAGCGCGGCGGCGAGCTGGTGTTCAACGGCACGCTGGCCGAGCTGCTGCAGGCCGACACGCTCACCGGGCGCTACCTCTCGGGCCGCGAGGAGATCGCGGTTCCCGAACGGCGGCGGCACACGGCGGGGGCGAAGATCCGGCTGGAGGGGGCGCGCGAGCACAACCTGCAGGGCGACCGGGTCGAGATCCCCGTGGGGACGATGACGGCGGTGACGGGGGTGAGCGGCTCGGGGAAGAGCACGCTCGTGCACGACGTGCTGTACCGCGCGCTCGAGCGCGAGCTGGGCGGCGGCGAAACCAGCGCCAAGCGCCACCTGGGCGAAACGGTGGGCGCCTACGACCGGCTGAGCGGAACGGGGCTGGTGAAGGAGGTGGTGCTGGTGGACCAGTCTCCGATCGGCCGCACGCCGCGCTCCAACCCGGTCACCTACATCAAGGCGTGGGACGAGGTGCGCCGCATCTACTCGTCGCTCCCGGAGGCGCGCAAGCGGGGCTTCGGGCCGGGGCACTTCTCGTTCAACGTGACCGGCGGGCGCTGCGAGGCGTGCAAGGGCGAGGGGCAGGTGCAGGTGGAGATGGTGTTCATGGCCGACGTGTTCGTCCCCTGCGAGGTGTGCAACGGCGCGCGGTTCAAGCCCGAGGTGCTGGAGGTGCGCTACCGCAACGCCAGCGTGAAGGACGTGCTGGAGATGACCATCGACGGCGCGATCCGCTTCTTTTTGCAGGAGGACCGGCTGGGCCAGGCGCTCTGGCACCTGCAGCAGGTGGGGCTGGGCTACCTGCGCCTGGGCCAGCCCGCGCCCACCCTCAGCGGCGGCGAGGCGCAGCGCATCAAGATCGCGCGCGAGCTGTCGCAGGGCGCGCGGCGCGGCGGGAAGAAGCTCTACATCCTCGACGAGCCCACCACCGGCCTGCACCTGGACGACATCAAGAAGCTGCTGCGCGTCCTCGGCGACCTGGTGGACGCCGGCCACACGGTGCTGCTGATCGAGCACAACCTGGACGTGATCAAGACCGCCGACTGGATCGTGGACCTGGGCCCCGGCGCCGGCCCCGACGGCGGCCGCGTGGTGGCCATGGGCACCCCCGAAGAAGTCGCCCGCGTGCAGGAGAGCGTGACCGGCCAGTACCTCGCGCGGATGCTGGCGGAGCGGAAGATGGCGCCGGTGCTGTGACGTGTTCGGCCGGTGGCGCACTTCGCACGCGGGCTTGAAGGCGTGATCGGCGGAGCGTTATCTTCATGTTCGATGAAAGGAGTGCGCATGCCCAAGCCCACGATGGAGAAAGCCGAGCTGCCCGCTCGCAAGGCTGGCACGCGTCCGAAGGCGAAGCCGCCAGAGCTGCTCGAGTTTGTCGGCAGTGACGACGAAGCCTTCTACGCCGTGCAGGAGGAAGCCGCCCGCGCGAGCCGGGAGTACGCAGCGCGCCGAAGGAAGCGCTGACGCAGCTCTGGCGGGCGTCCACATGGGGCCGGGATCGTTGATCTCGGCCCTTTTTCCGTTTCGCGCGGATGAGAAAACAATTCCGCCTCGGTGAGACGCGGCCCGCCGGGTACGTCTTCAGGGTCCCTGCCCGGGAACGGCCACTCGTCGACAACAAGCCTGAACGGCCATGTTTTCTCCTGACCCGCTGTAGCGACGAGGATCTGGCGACCCTTGCGCTGATGACCACGAAGCGCACCGAGGCGCTCTTCGGCGCCACGCTGTTGGAGTTGGCGGGTGTGAGTGGAACGCTGCCGGGACAGGAAAACGCGTACGTGAACCTCTCCTCGATCTTCGGCCTGCCGACGGATCGGCTCTCCACGTCGGCTGTGAACCTCGCCCGGCACCTTCCTGCCGTGCGGATGGCGCTCAAAGCCGCGTTGGGCGTGGGAAGTGGAGTCGGCAGCGGCCACGGTGGAAGCATTCGTGGCCACCTGGTCCGGCTGACGGAATCCATGGCCCGCCGCTTCGAGTTCGAGTACGGGATCGTCGTGACGGAACACGCCTACAGCGCGGCGCGACGTACCCAGGCCGTGGTACGGATCGTGGACGGTGCGGCGTTTCTGGTGGAAAGTGAGACGGCCGCCGACTTCCGCTCCGCGCCGGAGGACGTAATCCCCCCTCGCGAAGCCGCCTGGGTTCGACAGCTTCCCACGAGCTGGACGTTGCCGGTGATCGATACGATACGGCTCACCAGCGTGCGCGAGAGGTGGATCGACAGTGCGCGCCGCGAGACATGGCTCGAGCGGCAGATCGAGGACGTCTTCCCCGTAGCCATTGATTCCGGGACGCTCTCCCGGATCGAAGCGGTTCTGGCCGTGCGCCTCAGCTTGCCGTGACTCCGTCAACGACCGGGAGAGATCGATGTCCGTCACACCAGACTATCGCGAGTTCGTGCTGGAGCAGCTGGGGCGCGTGGCGCCGGTCACGTCGCGGAGCATGTTCGGCGGGGTGGGGATCTACTCCGACGGGCTGTTCTTCGCGCTGCTCGACAACGACACCGTCTACCTGAAGGTGAACGACAGCAACCGCGGCGACTTCGAGGCGGCGGGGATGGGGCCCTTCAACCCGTTCGACGATCCCAAGCAGGTGATGCAGTACTACGAGCTTCCCGCCGACCTGCTGGAAGACGCCGACGCGCTGCGCCCGTGGGTGTTCAAGGCGCTCGACGTGGCGCGCGCCGCGCGGAAAAAGAAGAAGCGCTGACCGTCCCCCCGCGCCGGCTCGTTCGGCGGCCGCGATCCGTCCGGCGTGCGCTCACCGGCGTTCGGCCGCGACGCGTCCCCGCGCAAGGTGCTTGGAAGACGCCCACCCGCGGCGTATGATTTGCGGCGACGTGCCGTGTACCGCAGCCCCCTCTCTCCGCCCCCACCACGGATCTGGTCACGATGAACCGACGCCTGATCACGCTGGCCGCCCTGCTGTGCGCCGCGGCCGCGCTGAGCGCCGCGCCCGCCGCCGCGCAGACCGACACCGCCGCCGCGGCGGCAGCGCCCGCCACACCGGCCGCGCCGGCCGCCGGCGAGGCGCAGCAGAGCGTGGAGGACGCGGCATCGCGGGTACCACGCGCCCGGCGCAGCCTCAACCTGATCACCTACGAGGAGATCAGGAGCTCGAACGCTTCCAACGCCTTCGAGCTGGTCCGCTCGCTGCGCCCCTCCTGGCTGCGCACGCCGCGCGGCCCGAACTCGTTCTCCGCGCCGCTGGACGTGGCCGTTTTCAAGGACGGCACACGCCTGGGGAACCGCACCGCACTGACAGCCATCCCGACCAGCATGGTCCGCACCATGCGCTTCTACACCGCTTCGGACGCGCGCCAGAAGTTCGGCGGCGCAACCTCGGCGGGGGCGATCGAGATCTCCTCGCAGTGAGGTGGTGACGGACGGCCTGAACCGGCTGGAACGGTGGACGGCGGCGGGGGAGGACGCGCGAGCGTTCTCCCCCGCCGCATTTCCGCATCGGCGCGTAACCCGCGATGATCGAAGCAGATGCGGCGCTGTGTGCCGGGAGCGCAGATCCTGCAGGGCTGTCGCGTGTATCAATTCCGCAGAACGCTACGACGAATTCGAGGAGGGATAGATGGCCGAGAAGGTCCGCAAGAGCGACCAGGAGTGGAAGGCGCAGCTCACGCCCGAGCAGTACGACGTGGCGCGCAAGGGAGGGACGGAGCGCGCGTTCACCGGCGAGTACTGGAACGAGCACACGCCGGGGACGTACCGCTGCGTGTGCTGCGGCCAGGAGCTGTTCCGCAGCGACGACAAGTACGAGTCGGGCACCGGGTGGCCCAGCTTCGTGCGCCCGGCGAGCGAGGAGGCGGTGGAGACGCACGACGACCGCTCGTGGTTCGTGCGCCGCACCGAGGTGGTGTGCAGCCGCTGCGACGCGCACCTGGGCCACGTGTTCCACGACGGCCCGCAGCCCACCGGGCTGCGCTACTGCATGAACTCGGCGGCGCTGAAGCTCGACCCGGATGCGTGACGGGGCACACCCGCCAACACCTCTGCCGGTGAGCGCCGGCGGAGGCGTCGGCCCGGGAGTCGTGCAGTGCCTTTTACGCCGTTGTCTTCCATTCTCTCGCGATGTCGTCGGAGGCGCCGTGTGTGCGGCTGCGCTGTGGTTGCGTGTCCGGAGTGAGCGCAACCCTCTTGCGCACCGACGTTCCGCGCCATTAGCTTCGAGCGGCAACCTTCTGATCCGAGCACGCTTCTGCCCATGCCGCACACCCTCCGGGCCAAACGGCACGCCCGTTCGCTCCCGCCGCCAAAGGAGGGTGCGTCGATCAACACGCTGCGCCAGGCGGCGCGGATCTACGTGGACGCCACCTCGCTGCGCCACGCCGCGCGCGACATCGGCATGAGCCCCACGGGGTTGCGCGGCTTCATCGACGGGGCCGACCCGTACGTGAAGACCACGCGCAAGCTGACCGAGTGGTACGTGCGCGAGATCCAGAGCCGCAGCGCCGAGCTCACGCGCGAGTCGGCCGGCGCGGCGCTGTCGCTGCTGGTGCAGCACATGCCGGCGCAGCAGCGGGGGCTCACCATGATGCAGGTGCTGGATCTGCTGGACCGCCGCTGCCGCGAGACCGCCACCGCCCGCCCGGTGTGGCTGGTGGACCTGCGCGAAGACGGCGGCGCCGGCTGATCCACCGCTGACATAACGCCGCAACGGCCGCCGTCCTTTCGGACGCGCGGCCGTTTTCGTTTCGGAATGGAAAAGGCTCGCGCGGAAAGCAGATGCCCTGCTTCACCGCGCGAGCCTTTGGTGCGTTGGGGTGATGAGGATCGCGATCACACCATCCGGCCGGCCAGCCGCTCGGCCCGGCGCCGCTCGCGTCCCTCCTCGCGCAGCTTGAACAGCACGCCGTTCAGCACGCTGGCCGCCTGGTCGAAGGCGCCGCCGCGGCGCAGCTCGCTGGCGCCGCTCCCCACGAACTCGCCCCCGGCGCGCCGC
>DASWMA010000045.1:0-6997 GCA_036399995.1 Longimicrobium sp.
CCCCCCCCGGTGCGGACTGGTTGCCGCGGGGCTGGATTCTCTGGGCGGAGAGCGGAGATACGTACCGCGGGCAGGGAGCCGACGCGCGGAGATGCATGCCGCGCGAAGCTCCCAATCTGCGCCACACGCACGCGGCGGGCAAGCGCCGCGACGTGGCGTATCTCCCTCCATCCCAGGCACAACGGCGGCAAGCCTTTCGGCGGAGCGTGCCCCCATCCCGGAAGACAGGGACGGCGCCAGCCTGGGGGGCGCGGAGGCGTTCGTGCCCCGCGACACGCGGAGCGCCGCCGGGTCGCCCGCCCCCGCGCGCCCCGGCGGGTGTGCGCCGTGAGGAACGCGGGGGTCGGAGCCGGTGGATCCACCGGTCGGCACCGGGTGCGCGACGACGAGGGCTCCCCCGCCCGTGGCGGAGGAGCCCTCGTCATCCATTCTACCGGCGAGGCTGCGGCGGTGGGCCGCTCACCTCACGCTACTGGATCCGCGTGACCGCCACGCGCAGGGTGGACGACGGCAGCCCCCCGGTGTTGGTCTGCAGCCGCAGCAGCTGCGGCGCGGTGTGGTTCCCCGAGATCTCGTACCACAGCACGCCGCCGCCCCGCAGGGTGGTGATGGTGGTGGCGTTGAACGAGCCGAAGGCGAACTGCGCCGGCACCGCCGGATACACCTGCGTGAACGACCCCGTCCCCGCGTAGTCGGCGTTGTAGCTCGCGAAGATGTTCCGCATGTTCCAGGTGGGGAACTGGATGTCGGGGTTGGCCGGGCCCGCCAGCAGCGGGTGGTCGTCGGCCGCCAGCGTCAGCGCCCACCCGCCCAGCAGCTGGTCGATTGAAACCCCCGCCCGCGCGGCCAGGTTGGTGACGTTCGTGGTGGAGGAGTTGTTGAGCGCGGTGAGGAACGCCGCGTCCGACGCGCCGTAGCGGTCGATGGCGTAGCGCACCAGCGACCACGAGATCGCGTAGTAGTAGTTCTGGGTGTCGTTGGCGGTGGGCCCGAAGGGCGACAGCAGCCGCGCGTTGGTGGAGGCCATGTGCGTGTACAGCGACCCGAAGTGCCGGTTCATCCCGTTGGCCGGGCGGAGCGGGTTGGTCAGGCACTCGGGCCACCCCTCGGGGCGCACGTCGCAGTAGATGTTGATGGGGTTGGCCGCGCTCCCGTACCCCGTGTTCGCCTTCCACGCGATGTTGTCCACCTCGTTGCGGATCCACAGCTCCTCGGAATGCCGCGCCGTCCCTTCCTCGAGCCACCCCGACTCCAGCGGCGCGCCGTTGGCGAACCGCGCCGCGTACGACGACAGGTGCTTGCTCTCGTGGATGAAGGTGGAGCGGATGGTGCGGTACCAGTTCTGCGGCGTGAGCCCGCTGCTGTAGCCGGTGCCGTTCACGTTCGCCTGGTAGGCGTAGAACACCTCGCCGAAGTTGCTGGAGCCGTTGGTGCCCGTGCCGGTGTAGGGGCCGCCCACCGCCGGGGTGCTGGCGTCGTCGTTGGGCTGCTGGTCGCAGCTCACCACGAAGCCGGCCACGCCGCTGAACGAGTTGTTGATGCGCGGGGTGAACAGCGCGATCTCGACCCCGTTGTTGTCGAGCACCGCGTCACGGCGCAGGATGTCGCCGAAGTTGTTGCGCACCACCGGCTCCATGTCGGCGTTGAACTGGTCGCCGATCTGCTGGTAGTAGGCGGCCATGTTCGCGTTCAGCGACCCCTTGAACGCGTCGGGGGTGGCGTCGTCCTCGTAGATCGCCACCTTGCCGTCGTAGTACACGCGCGTGGCGCTCACCACGTAGAAGCTGTTGCAGAAGCCGGCGCCTACGATGTTCGCCACCCGGAAGGTGCGGGACAGCGGCGGGTCGCCCGCGATCACGTTGCGGTTGAGCCGGCCGGCGCGCACGGCCGCCCGCCCCGTCGCGCTCGCGAAGTGGGCGCGGAGCCGCTCGCCCTCCCTGCGGTTCTCTTCCAGCAGCCAGTGGTGCTTCTCGTCGGCCAGGGTCTGGCGGGCCAGGTCCATGTGGCCGTCCAGCGACAGCCGCGTGGGGGCGCCCACCACGCGGTCGGGCTGCGGCTGCGCCTGCACCTGCGCCAGCTCGCCGCCGCCGTCCCCGTTGTCGGCCGAGAACTGGAAGGGCGAGTTGGACGTGGGCGAGGTGCTGGCGCTGAACACCGACACGATGTAGCGCGCCGCGCCGCCGGTGGCGGGAAGCTCGTTGCAGTGCGAGTCGGCCGAGCTGGTGAGCACCAGCGCCTCGCCCACCGCCACGGTGCGCTGCGTCACCTGCAGCGGGTGGTCGTAGGCGGCGCCCTTCATGGACGATTGCGTGACCTGCACCGGCACGTTGCCGCTCCCCACGCAGGGGACGGTCACGGTGAGCTGCGTGGTGTTGCCCCCGGTGACGGTGGCCGCGCGGCCGCCGATGGTCACCGCGTTGCTGGCGGGGGTCGCGTGGAAGTTGACGCCGGTGAGCGTGGCGGTGGAGCCCGGCACCAGGGTGGCGGGCGACACGCCGGTCACCTGCGGGGCCGCGCTGGCCATGGTGCCCGACTGCGTCTCGGCGGCCACGTACAGCGTGAACTCGAACGTGGTCACGGCGACGGGCACGTTCATCTGCCACCCCTTCGCCGACGACACCTCGCCGGTCGTCAGGAGCCCGTCGGCGCCCAGCTCGGTCTGGTCGACACCCTCGATCTTGCCGCCGTACTGGAAGTACTTCTGGTTCGAGGCGGTGTACGTGTCGGTGCCGGTGTGGTTGAGCACCGTCACCGGGTTGTCGCTGGGGCCGGCCGTGATGGTCGGCCCGGAGGCGAAGAAGACGCGTACGCCGTCGTCGTCACGGGTGGCGCCGTCGGCGGTGGCGAAGGGCGTCGAGGTCAGGTTCTGCACCGTCACGTTGAACGAGAGCACCTGCGTGCCCGCGTTGTACGCGTTGCCCGACGACGTCAGGCGCAGGTAGGTGCCCTGGCCGCCCATCACGCGCAGGGTGGCGCGCGGGCCGTTCTTCTGCGCGCCTGCGCCCGCGGGCGTGCCCGCGTCGCAGGTGACCGACGCGCTGGCGACCTGCGCCACGCAGCGCAGCACGGCCACGGTGCCCCTGGGCAGCGGCAGGTCGTCGGGCTGGCGGAGGTCGTTGCCGGTGCCGGTGTCGCTGCACGCGGCCAGCACGGGAAGGCCGGCCAGCAGCACGCGCAGGGTGGCGCTCCGCGCGCGGAGATGGAATGATGCGCTCATCGGGCTGTGTCCGTGGCGTGGAAAGAAGGGGCGGATCGCGCACTGTGCCCGAGACGCCGGCGAATGAGCCGGCGATCGGGGTGAGTTCAGTGCGGCGGAAGGGCGGAGAAGGCGTCGGCTTGGCTGGCGCATCACGTCATGGGAAACTCAAAGATCGTTCAAGTGCGCGGTTGATGCAAGTCGTTTGCAATTGTAGTGGATAGAGCGTTCTGTTTGCGTATATCGGTGTCGGGACGACGGTTTGCGTGCGGCACTCCCCGTATAGATCGTATAGTGGGGCGCCACGACGGTGAACGGAGCGGACGAAGATGGAAAGATGGGAGTACCGCGGGCGCTGGGCGCTGGTGACCGGCGCGTCGGCGGGGATCGGCGAGGCGTTCGCGCGCGAGCTGGCGCGCCGGGGGATGAACCTGGTGCTGGCCGCCCGCCGCGAAGACCGGCTGCGCGCGCTTGCCGACGAGCTCTCGCGCACGCACCGGGTGCGCGCGCTGGCGCTGCGGGCCGACCTGGGCGAGCCGGGCGCGGCCGCGGCGCTGTGGAAGGAGGCGGCCGCCGGCCGCGAGCTGCACCTGCTGGTGAACAACGCCGGCTTCGGGCTGAAGGGCCCCTTCACCGCGCTGGCGATGGAGCGCCAGGCCGAGATGGTGCGCGTGAACTGCATCGCCCCGCTGGAGCTTTCGCACCTGGCGCTCGTCCACATGCACGGCCGTTGCGGGGCGATCGTGAACGTGGCCTCGATCGCCGGCTACCAGCCGATCCCGCTGATGGCGGCGTACGCGGCGAGCAAGGCGTTCCTGGTCACCCTCTCCGAGGCGGTGGCCGAAGAGGGGCGCGGCTCCGGGATCCGCGTGGTCACCCTGAACCCCGGCCCGGTGAAGACCGAGTTCCAGGCCGTGGCCGGCACCGAGGTGCGCGACCGCGCTCCCGGCGTCCGCACCCCCGGGCAGGTGGTGGAGGCCGCGTTGCGCGGGGTGGAGGCGGGCGGCGGCACGGTCACCCCCGGCCTGGTGAACCGCGTGGCCACCACCGCCGTGCGCATCGCCCCCCGCAGCTGGGTGCTGCGCGGCGCCAAGGCGGTGATGAAGAAGCTGCGGTAGGGGACAGGGGACAGGGGACAGGGGACAGGGGACAGGGGACAGGGGACAGGGGACAGCCTGCGAGCGTGTGCCTCGGATTCGGGGCGTGCGCTGCCGGAATGATGGAAGGGATGATGATGTGAGAAGGCGGCTCCCGCTCGGGGTAGCCGCCTTCTTCACCTGCTATCTGCGCTTGGTGCTGCGTTCCCCGTAGTAGATCTGTAGCAAAATAGCTACGATCTTCGCTACGAGGCTCATGGTCGCAACGTCTGCCATGCTCGCCTCCAATGTTGAAATGTGAGTGTCTATGAAGAGCCGTCGGCTGTGCTTCTTCCCGATCAAGTCCGGTGAGGCAACGAAATCGCTGTCTCGCTTCACAAAGGCTACCACCACGACAGACGCTCACGGAAGCTCCAATCGTCGGATCACCTACCTTATACGTCTCGAGCACCTGCTGCCGGGACAAAATGCGAAGAGGCCTACGCAGCTCGGCTGACGGTCTCTTGCTTCCACAAATTCGGATTCAGGACAGAATCACCTGCGGGTCGCGGTCTGGTAGGGGCGCGATCAAACGAAGGCCCGAGCACGAGCGATGGACAGCGCGTCGGCGGCGCGCCATACTGCCGCATCCAGCCAGATCCACACGCCACGCCAGCCGCCGCCCCGCCCATGCGTCTACCGCGCCTGCTCGCCGCCGTCCTCCCGCTCGTTTCCCTGCTGTGCGCCTGTGTCCCCGCGCGGGCGGCCGCTCGGCCCGACGTCTCCAGGGCGGCGCCGGCCGACACCGCCCGCCTGCGCCGCGCGCTGGACGACGCGATGCGCGGCTACGGCGGCGTGGCGGGGGTGAGCGTGCTGAACCTGAACACGGGCGAGCGCGTCTCCATCCGCGGCGGCGAGAAGTACCCCAGCGCGTCGCTGATCAAGGTGGCGGTGCTGGTGGCGCTGCTCGACCAGGTGCACCGCG
The DNA here is from genome assembly GCA_036399995.1 of Longimicrobium sp. Classification (GTDB taxonomy): domain Bacteria; phylum Gemmatimonadota; class Gemmatimonadetes; order Longimicrobiales; family Longimicrobiaceae; genus Longimicrobium. Next base: position 5,258 of record DASWMA010000045.1, read on the forward strand.
GGTCGATCGGGCTGAACGAGCGCGTGCCGATGCTGCGGCGCGACCGGGTGGGCGGGTCGGGGGTGCTGCAGTACATGGACGGCGGCCTGCAGCCCACCGTGGCCGACGCCGCGTGGCTGATGACCACCATCTCCGACAACACCGCCACCAACCTGATCCTGAACCACCTGAACGTGAAGACGGTCTGGGAGAAGATGGACTCGCTGGGGCTGCCGCAGACGCGCATCCACTCCAAGACCTTCCTGCGCGCCACCTCCATCGCGGTGGACTCGTCGGTCAAGTACGGGCTGGGGGTGACCACCCCCGACGAGACGGTGCGCCTGTTCGAGCTGCTGCACCGCGGCCGCGCCGTGTCGCCCGCGATGGACTCGCTGGCGATGGAGATGCTGCGCAACAACCAGGATAACGCCAAGCTGGCGCGCTGGCTTCCCGAAGACCTCCGCTTCGCGCACAAGACCGGCGACGTGGACCGCTCGCGCAGCGACTGCGGCGTGATGTACGGCCCCGACGCGCCGGTGGCCGTGTGCGTGATGACCCGCGAGAACACCGACACCTCGTACGCCCCCGACAACGCCGCCAACCTGCTGATGGCGCGCATCGGCCTGGCGGTGTTCCGCCACTACAACCCTTCGGCGAAGGTGCCCGACCCGCCGGGGAGATGAACCGCAACAGCGATGAACCTGCTCAGATCCGTCACGTCGGCGGGTGCCGGTCTTCCGCCGAAAACCGGATCCCTGGTCTCAGCCGTGTCAGCCCTCTTCCTCCGCCGCCTCGCGCGTGTACTCGACGGTCAGCTCGTCGACCCACGACGGGGCCTGCGCGTTGTGGCGGGCGTACAGCTCGCGCAGCGTGTCCATCAGCTCCAGGCCGGCGCGGGCGCGGATGCGGCGCGGGATGGTGCCCAGCATCTCCTCCATCAGGTAGCGGGCGGCCGTCAGCGACAGCGCCCCGCCGCCGCGCGCCCACTCGCGCAGGTACCAGCTGCGCAGCTTGGCCAGCGTCTTCCCGTAGGGCACCGAGCGGCCCACCACCAGGTTGTACACGCCCCCGTGGCTCATCTGCACCTCGGCCGCCACATGGCGCACCGACGTCTGCTCCACGCGCCTGCGCAGCGCCTCTCGCAGGAATTCGATTTCGGCGTCCCGATCCAACGCGGAAGCTCCCCGCCAATAGGCTCAAAACGGGCGGATTCTGTCCATTTGTGAACAATTACGAAATGGACGCATTCGGAGCCTACCTTACGGTGCAACGCGTCTGTATACAAGGGCGTTCGAACGAAGAATTCAGAAAATCTCCTCGGCCGATCCGCCCGCGGGCGACTGGACAGCCGCCGGGCCGCGAACGGCGCGAGGCGGAGCAGCCAGCCGGGCTGCTCCGCCTCGTTTCTCTCGCGGTCCGTCCGCGGGGGACGGGTCTAGGGACGCGTCGCCGGCGTCGTCTGCGTGGCGGGCGGCGCCGCCTGCCGCTGCTGCTGTTGCTGTTGCAGGCGCGCGACGATCATCTGCTGCAGCTCGGCCCGGTGCGCCAGCACGGCGCGCTCGCCCAGCGCGGCGCTCTCGGCCATCAGCCGCGGCGTGGCGCGCGCCAGCTTCTGCCCCACGTCGCTGCGGTAGAAGTCGGTCATCTGGCGCAGCTCGTCTTCGGTGAAGGCCCCGGCGTAGATCTCCACGTACTGCTCGCGCAGCGCCTCCCAGCTCACGTAGCGCGCGACGAAGTCGCGCAGCACGTCCTGCACCCCCT
>DASWMA010000046.1:0-1707 GCA_036399995.1 Longimicrobium sp.
AGCGGCTCCGGGGCGGCCGCCAGCGTCTCCCGCCAGTACTCCGTCTGCTCCCGCAGCAGCCCCCCATCCACCAGCCGCCGCTCCGACGCGGCGTCGTCCGCGTGCTGCACCGCCATAGCCTGTTTCCCCTCGAAAAATTCACCTGAACCGTGGGCCATGTGCCCCGCAGGATCTCTGTTCCGCCCGCTCACGTGCTTCCCGACACTCGCCGCCGGCGAGGCCGGGGCCTCAGCCACCGCCCGCGGCGGACGCGCGGATCGCGCGGGAGATCGTCGCCCCCACCACTTCCACGTTCCCCTTCTTCCACATCGTGTGGTGCGTACCCGGAACGCGCACCAGCCGGAACGGAGCGCCCCCCGGGATGTCGTCCCAGCCGCGGCGCGGGTCGTCCACCGCATCGTCGCTGGTGAAGAGGTGGGCGGAGACCGGGAGCGGACCGGGGACGAACTCCTCGTGGGTACGCCTGAGGAGGGCGATCCGGCTGTCCACCTGCTCGGCCCGGGCCATGGTGACCGTTTCGGGAAGAAGCCCCCGCGCCTTGCACTCGGCGATGAAGGCCGGCAGCTCCAGGCCCTCGGTATCTTCCTTCAGCGCCTGGAGCGCCTCGGGCGTCGCCGGCGTCACGCCGTTGAGCCGGGCCAGCAGATCCAGCACCGTGAACTGCCGCGACCGCACCAGAGCCTCGTTCGGCACGCCGTCCGGCCTGGGGGCGTCCAGCAGCCCCACGAACTCCACCGCCCGTCCCGTCGCGACCAGCCGTTCCGCCACCGCGTAGGCGAAGACCCCGCCCGCCGACCACCCCGCCAGGCGATACGGCCCCTCCGGCTGCACCTCCGTGATCATCCGCACCAGCCGGGTGACCAAGTCGTCCAGGGAGGCGAGCTCGCCGGTGTCGTTGAGCGGCCCCGGCAGGGCGTAGACGGGGATCTCCGCGTCGAGGTGCGGGCGAAGGATCTGCGCGTAGAAGACGATCCCCGCCGCGTCGTGCACCACGAACAGGGGGCGCTCGGAGCCGGTCTCCCGGATGGGGAGGGCGTGGTCGGTGCCGAACCACTCGCCGCCCCCGGCCAGCCGCGCCGCGAGCTCGTGGAGCGTCGGGTGCACGAACACCTCCTCCACCGTCGCCGCGGGGTTCAGCGCCTCGCGCACCCGGGTCACCAGCCGGGCGGCGAGCAGCGAGTGGCCGCCCAGGTCGAAGAAGTGGTCTCGCCGGCCCACCCGCTCCACCCCCAGCAGCTCGGTCCAGATCTCCGCCAGCACCCGCTCGGTAAGGGTGCGCGGAGGCTCGTGGCCGCTGCGCGCGTACGCCGCGGCGTCCGGCGCCGGGAGCGCCCCGCGGTCGAGCTTGCCGCTGCTCGTGAGCGGAAGCGCCTCCAGCCGCACGTACGCCGCCGGCACCATGTACGGCGGGAGCGAGGCGGCGAGGTGCGCCCTCAGCGCCTCGGCATCCGCGTCGCCGACGACGTAGGCAACCAGCCGCTTCTCGCCCGGGCCGTCTTTCCGCGCCAGCACCACCGCCTGGCGCACCGCCGGGTGCTCGCGCAGCCGCGCCTCGATCTCGCCCGGCTCGATGCGGAAGCCGCGGATCTTCACCTGGAAGTCGGTGCGCCCCAGGTACTCGATGCCACTGTCCGCCAGCCAGCGCCCCAGGTCGCCCGTGCGGTAGAGCCGGGCGCCGGGCTCGCCGCCGAACGGGTCGGGGACGAA
>DASWMA010000047.1:0-2619 GCA_036399995.1 Longimicrobium sp.
TCTCCACCCCATCCGCCGCCACGCGCTCCCGCCGTCACCCCCGGCCCCGGCGGCGGCGGAGGGGCGCGCCACGGTGCGCATCTGCCGGCGCTCCTCCTCGAGGAGCGCGGCGGCCAGCGCGGCCACCCGCACGGTCTCGTCCGATGCGGCCTCGCCCAGCAGGTCGTCGTGCTCGTCGAGGTAGCGGATGGTCAGGTTCCCGGCGCGGAAGTCGGGCTCGTCCATCACCCGCAGGTGGAAGGGGACGCTGGTGTCGACGCCTTCGATGCGCAGCTCCAGCAGCGCGCGCTTCATCCGCTCCACCGCCTCGATGCGGGTGGGGGCGTGCACGATCAGCTTGGCCAGCATCGGGTCGTAGCTCAGCCCCACCTCCACCCCGGTGGCGATCCCGCCGTCCCAGCGCACGCCGGGGCCGCCGGGCAGCGTGAGCTCGCCGATCCGCCCGGTGGAGGGGAGGAAGGAGTTGTACGGGTCTTCGGAGGTGATGCGGCACTCGATGGCGTGCCCCTCGAAGCGCACGTCGTCCTGCGTCCAGGGCAGCTTTTCGCCCGCGGCGATGCGGATCTGCCACTGCACCAGGTCGACCCCCGTCACCAGCTCGGTCACCGGGTGCTCCACCTGGATGCGCGTGTTCATCTCCAGGAAGTAGAACTCGCCGTTCTGGTACAGGCACTCCACCGTTCCCGCGCCCTCGTAGCTCACGGCGCGCGCCGCGGCCACGGCCATGGCGCCCATCGCCGCGCGCTCGTCGGGGGTCAGCACGGCGCTCGGCGCCTCTTCGATCAGCTTCTGGTGGCGGCGCTGGATGCTGCACTCGCGCTCGCCCAGGTGCAGCGTGGTGCCGTGGCGGTCGGCCAGCAGCTGGATCTCGATGTGGCGCGGCCCCTCGAGGTACTTCTCGATGTACACCGCGCGGTCGCCGAACGCGGCCTGCGCCTCGTTCCCCGCCGCGTCGAAGGCGCGCTCGATCTCGTCCTCGCCGTGCACGATGCGCATCCCCTTGCCGCCGCCGCCGGCCGCGGCCTTCAGCAGCACCGGGTAGCCGATCTCGCCCGCCACCCGCCGCGCCTCGGCCGAGTCGGCCAGCGCGTCCTTGGTGCCGGGGACGACCGGGACGCCGGCGTCGATCATCCGCGAGCGGGCGGCCGTCTTGTCGCCCATCGCCGTCACCGCGTCGGGGCTGGGGCCGATGAAGACGAGCCCCGCGTCGCGCACCGCCTGGATGAAGTGCGCGCGCTCGGAAAGGAAGCCGTAGCCGGGGTGGATCGCTTCGGCGCCGGAGCGCCTGGCCACCTCGATCAGCGCGTCGCCGCGCAGGTAGCTCTGCGCGCTGGGCGCGGGCCCGATGCAGTACGCCTCGTCGGCGGCCAGGACGTGGGGCGCCAGGCGGTCGGCCTCGGAGTACACGGCCACGGCCTGCACCCCCAGCTCGTGCGCCGCGCGGATCACGCGCAGCGCGATCTCGCCGCGGTTGGCGATCAGGATCTTTTTGAACACGCGGTTTCGGCTCGCGTCGGGTTGGTTGCGTCGAATGAAGATCGAGGGTGCGAAAGTACAACCGGCCCGCGGAGTTCGCGAGCCGGGCGGGGAGATTCGAGAGCGTCGTGCTACCCGCGGCGAGGTCTCCTGCTCGATGATGCGTCCCCAGCGCGAAACGTTCGGCACGCGGATCGGCGCCGGTGCGGGGGCGATGCGCCGCCGCGCGCCTCGCTCTATCTTGATCAGGCCGCCCCACCGGCGCCGATTCGCTCCCCGCTCCGCAGCCCACGCCCCGTCTCACGTGCATCCCCGCTCTCCAAACCTTCACGCCCTGGCCGAGCGCTTTGCCGGCGCCACCGCGGGCGAGCGTGCCAACTACGCCCTGTACCTCACCGAGCTGGCCGACGCGCTGGGGGTCACGCGCCCGGCGCCGGCGGGCGGCGGCTTCCAGTTCGAGTACCCGGTGCACCTGGCCAGCCGCGCCACGGGGAAGGAGACCACCAACTTCGCGGACCTGTACCGCGAGGGTCACTTCCTGCTCGAGGCCAAGGACAGTGGCGCCGACGGCTCCAACGAGCTGCTCCTGCGCCGGGCGTACGCGCAGGCCGCCGACTACGCCGGCCACGTTCCGCCGCACCCGCCGCCATACGTGATGGTGCTGGACGTGGGCCGCGTGATGCTGGTGTGGGATCGCTGGAGCGGTACCTACGGCGGCTTTCCGCTGGCGCGCCGCATCGACCTGCAGCGCCTGGCCGACACCCCCGACGACATCGAGTTCCTGCGCGCCGCGTGGGAGAACCCGGCCTCGCTCGACCCCAACGTCCGCGGGCGGCAGGTCACGCGGGAGGTGGCCGAGCGGCTGGCGAAGCTCTCCGCGTCGCTGGACGAGCGCGTGGGCGACCCCGAGCGGGTCGCGCGATTCGTGATGCGCTGCGTGTTCACGATGTTCGCCGAAGACGTGGACCTGCTGCCCGGAAAGCCGTTCCAGCAGGCGATCGAAGAGTTCGGGGGCGAGCCGGCCGAGTTCGCGGCCGCGATGGAAGAGCTGTGGCAGGCGATGGACCAGGGGAAGCGCTTCGGGCTGCGCAAGCTGCTGCGCTTCAACGGGCACTTCTTCCGCGACGCCGAGGCGCTGCAGCT
>DASWMA010000048.1:0-3693 GCA_036399995.1 Longimicrobium sp.
AGATCTCGCCCGCGTTCTGGCGGACGCGCCGGGTGCTGGTGACAGGGGGGAGCGGCTTCCTGGGCTCGCACGTGGTGGACCGGCTGCGCGAGCTGGGCGCGCCGCACGTGTTCGTCCCCCGCCGCAGCGAGTACGACCTGACCCGCCTCGAGGCGGTGCAGCGGGTGATGGACGACGCCCGCCCCGACGTGGTGATGCACCTGGCCGCCGAGGTGGGCGGGATCGGCGCCAACCGCGCGCACCCCGGGCTCTTCTTCTACAACAACATCATGATGGGCACCCAGCTGATCGAAGAGGCGCGGGTGCGCGGGGTGGAGAAGTTCGTCCAGGTGGGGACGGTGTGCGGCTACCCCAAGTTCACCCCCGTCCCCTTCCGCGAGGAAGACTTCTGGATCGGCTACCCCGAAGAGACCAACGCGCCCTACGGGATCGCCAAGAAGGCGCTGCACGTGCAGCTGGCCGCGTACCGCCAGGAGTACGGGCTGATGGGGATCTACCTCCTCCCCACCAACCTCTACGGCCCGCGCGACAACTTCGACCCCGAGAGCAGCCACGTGATCCCCGCGGTGATCCGCCGCGTGGTGGAAGCGAAGGAGGCCGGGCTCGACGAGCTGGCGGTGTGGGGCACCGGCCAGGCCAGCCGCGAGTTCCTCTTCGTGGACGACTGCGCCCGCGCCCTCCTGCTGGCCGCCGAGCACTACGACGGCGTCGACCCGGTGAACGTGGGCGTGGGGCTGGAGATCCGGATCTCGGAGCTGGTGGCGATGATCGCCGAGATCGTGGGGTACACGGGGCGCTTCGTGTACGACACCAGCAAGCCCGACGGCCAGCCCCGGCGCTGCCTGGACACACGGAAGGCGCTGTCGCACTTCGGCTTCCGCGCGCACGTGCACATCCGCGAGGGGATGGAGAGGACCGTGGAGTGGTACCTGGCGCAGCGGTGAGCCGCGGCACCGGCCACGGGGAGGCGCGTCCGCCGCGCGGCGCGCTTGCCGCGCCGGGGCGGGGTGCAACTCTTGTAATTTTCACATAAACTGTTATATTGGCAGAGCTTACGTCATGTGTCCGCGCGCCCGCGCGGTGAGGTTTTCTGACGCGACCGTGGTGATGCACGCGCGCGCCGCGGTCGCGGTGGCGCCCTCGTTCTCTACAGCTTCGCAAACGGTGAGGCCGTGTCCCAGCTGACCACACCTCCCAATCCGCTGGTTCCCGAAGTGGGTGAGCGCACGCAGCCCACGCCCGTGCTTCGCTCGCAGCTCACGCCCCAGCCCGACGAGCCGCGCGACGGCATCCCCATGCAGGAGTACGTGCGCGCGCTGCGCCGCTACTGGTGGCTGGTGGCCGCCGCCATGGCGATCGCCGCCGGGCTGGCCGTGTGGCGCGTGCTGAGCGAGCTGCCGGTGTACTACGCCAGCACCGCCGTGCGCCTGCGCGACCCCGGCGTGAAGATGTCGGGCGACCTGTCCACCAGCGGCGGGGGGCAGGCCGACCAGCTCCCCGGCTACTACACCGACCCGATCCTTTCGCAGATCCAGGTGCTGCGCAGCCGCGCGGTGGCCGGGATGGTGGTGGACTCGCTGGGGCTGCGGCTGCAGCCGGTGAAGCCCGACTTCGCGTACGGCACGGTGGCGCGCATCCAGGTGAACTCGGCCGCGCGCGACGGCGACACCCTCGAGGTGAGGTTCGGCGCCGCCGAGGTGACCGGCACGCTCGCCGGGCAGCGCGCCCGCGCGCCCTACGGCGCGCCGCTGCAGCTTCCCGGCGTGGAGGTGGTGTTCAGCCGGCGGCCGCCGCTGGCCGACGCCCGCTTCGCGGTGATCTCGCGCGAGGTGGCCAGCCACACCGTGGGGAGCGGGCTGCAGGCGCGCCCGCGCGACCTCACCAACGTGATCGACATCGGCTACACCGCCTACGACCCGCACCTGGCGCAGCGCATCGCCGACGTCGCCGCGTACTCGTTCCAGCGGCTGAACGCCGAGAGCGCGCGGCAGGCGACGCGCCGGCGCAGCCTGTTCATCGAGGAGCAGCTGCGCAGCACCGACTCGCTCCTGCTGAACGCGCAGGCCCAGCTCAGCGCCTTCCGCAAGAACGTCAACGCCTTCAGCCCGCGCGACAAGTTCAAGGCCACCGAAGACGCGCTGGGCACCATGCGCCTGCGCCGCGAGGAGCTGGCGCAGGAGAAGCTCATCTACGACCAGATGCACGCGGCGCTCTCCAGCGGCGACCGCGCGGCGAGCGAGCAGGTGGCCGCGCTGGTCGCCAGCCCGCAGGTGTCGGGGAACGGCGGGCTGATCGCGATCTACCAGCAGATGGTGCGCTACCAGACGGTGCGCGACTCGCTCACCACCGGCCCCTGGTCGCGCGCGGTCAGCAACCCCGACGTGCAGCGGATCGACACGCTGATCAACACCATGCGCACGCGCCTGGCGACCACCGTGGGGGCCCGCAGCACCTCGCTCGCGGCGCAGATCGGGGTGCTCGACGGGGTGATGGCCACCGACGCCTCGAACGTGGCCGCCATGCCCGACGCCGAGGCCGAGGAGCAGCGGCTGTCGCGGCAGGTGGCGACGCTGCAGAACCTGGCCGACGACCTGCTGCGCGAGCGGCAGAAGGCCCGCATCGACCAGGCGGTGGAGGCGGGGCAGGTGGAGATCGTGGACCAGGCGCTGGTACCCGGCGGGCCCATGGGCCGCAGCGGGAAGAAGCGCGTCCTCTTCGCGCTGCTGGTGGGGCTGCTGATCGGCGCCTCGGGCGCGCTGGTGCTCGACCGGCTGAACACCACGCTGGTGCGCCGCGAAGAGATCGAGGAGCTGATGCACCTCCCGGTGCTGGCCATCATCCCCCGCCTCAGCCCCGAGAGCGAGGAGAGCGGCCGCAAGAAGCTGAAGCTCCCCTCGGTGAAGGCGCTGGTGCGCCGCGCGCCCGGCAGCGGCGAGGCGCTGATCACGGTGAGCGACCTGCACTCGGCGGGGTCGCAGGCGTACCGCAAGCTGCGCACGCACCTGATCTTCAGCACCAGCGGCGACCCGCTGCGCACGCTGATGGTCACCAGCCCGGGCGCGGGCGAGGGGAAGAGCACGGTGGCGTCGAACCTGGCCGTCACCTTCGCGCAGCAGCGGCTGAGCGTGCTGCTGGTGGACTGCGACGTCCGCCGCAGCCGCGCGCACGTCATCTTCGGCGTGGAGCGCCTGCCGGGGCTCACCGAGGTGCTGGCGCGCCAGGCCACCATCGAGGAGAGCATCCGCCCCACCGTGGTGGACGGGCTGCACATCCTTCCCGCGGGGTTGCTGGTGCCCAACGTGAGCGAGCTGCTGGGAAGCGAGCGGATGAAGGCGGTGCTCGCCGAGCTTTCGGAGCGCTACGACCTGGTGGTGGTGGACACGCCCCCGGTGCTGGCCGCGGCCGACGCCGAGATCCTGGGCGTGCAGACCGACGCCACGCTGGTGGTGATCCGCGCGGGGAAGACCGAGCGGCAGCCGGCGCAGTACGCGGTGCAGCAGCTGCGCGCCATCGGCGCGCGGGTGGTGGGCGGCGTGCTGAACGACCCCGACGAGAAGGTTGCCGGCTACGGCCGCTACACCTACTACTACGACTACTACAGCAAGGGCGCCCAGGCGTAAGTCTGGAGGCTCTTCTGGATGTCTCGTGATCAGCGGCCCTCTTCGACGATCGTCGAAGAGGGCCGCTGATCAC
>DASWMA010000049.1:0-6350 GCA_036399995.1 Longimicrobium sp.
AACACCAGCGGCACGCCGCCCCGGTGGACCGTGCCCCCGAACACCCCCAGCGACCAGGCGGCGTGGCACACCGCCGCCTGGTACCCGCCGCCGGCCAGCAGGCGCCGCAGCCGCGCCCGTCCGCGCAGCACGGTCCACGGCCGGCGGCGCAGCACCGGGCCCAGCAGGTGCGGCGGGGTGCCGCTCAGGCGCAGCTCGCGCTCCAGCCGCCCGTCGAAACAGAGCGCCACCTCGTGCTCCGCGCCGGGCACCGCCCGCTGCGCGGCGGCCAGCGTCGCGAGCATCCTCTCGATCCCGCCGTACAGGTTCCCGGTGTACACGTGCAGCACGCGCATCATCCCTCCACGATGGCGCGGTACACCGGCGCCACCTCGGCCGCCAGCCGCGCCCGGCCGAAGCGCCGCTCGGCCTTCGCCCGCCCCGCGGCGCCCAGCCGCGCCCGCAGCCCGGCGTCGTCCGCCAGCCGCCGGATCGCCGCGGAGAGCGCTCCGGCGTCGCCGGGGGGCACGGTCAGCGCGTCCACGCCCTCGTCCACGATCTCGGCGGCGCCGCCGGCCGCGGTGGCCACCACGGCGCGCCCGCACGCCATCGCCTCGACGATCACCAGGCCGAAGGGCTCGGGCTGGGTGCTGGCGTGCACCACCACGTCCAGCGCGCGCATCGCGTCGGCGGGCTCGTCCACGAAGCCGGTGATGCCCACGCGGTCCGCCACCCCGTGCTCGGCCAGCAGGTGGCGCAGCCGCTCCGGGTCTTCCTCGCTCCCCGCCGTGGCGTAGATCCGCCCGCCCACGATGTAGGCGCGCAGCGGCAGCCCGGCGGGGAGGCGCGAGATGGCGTCGATGAACACGCGGTGCCCCTTCCAGAGTCCCATCGTGGCGACCAGCCCCACCGTGACCGTCCCCTCCGGCTCCGGCGCCATCTCCGCCCGCGCGGCCAGCGGGGCGCGGGCGCCGCTCGGGGAGAACCGTGCCAGATCCACCGCGTTGTACACCACGTGCACCGGGAGACGGGCCCCGCAGACGCGCCGCAGGTCGTCGGCGACCGCCCGCGACACGGCGAAGGCGGCGGCCGCGCGCGGGGCCAGCCGGCCCAGGATGCCGGCCATCAGCGGCCGCGTGCCGGTGAAGTCGTGCACGTGCCACACCAGCCGCGCGCCGGGGGGCAGCGCCAGCGCCCCGGCGGCGTGCACCTTGAAGCCGTTGCTGTGCACCACGTCGGGCGCGATGCGCCGCAGCAGCCGGCGCAGGTCCCGCAGCCAGCCCGCCCCGCCCGGGGCGGCGACCAGGAGCCGGGCAGCCAGGCCGATCTTCGACCCGCCGCCCGCGTCGCCCGTCCTTGCCAGCCGGCCAGGGAGCGGCAAGGGATGGACTTTGACGCCCAGCGCCGCCGCGCGCCCGGCCAGCGGCCCGGCGCCCAGCACCACCAGGTGCAGCGCCCACCGGGGCTCGGCCTGGCGCAGCGAGGCCAGCAGGTCGAGCAGCACCCGCTCCGCCCCGCCCAGCCGGCCGGTGGCGCTCAGGAAGGCGATCCTCACCGCCCGCCCCGGCTGCCGGCCGCGGAACCGCGGGCTCCAGGGTCGAATCCCCTCCCGCCCAAGGCCACGCGGAGGCACCGGGACACAGGGACACGGGGAAGTGCCAGGAAGAAGCTCTCCGTTCCCTCCGTTCTTCTCCGTTCCTCCGTGTGATACCGAATCCGCAAGAATCGTCGACGGAACCGGCCCCGCCGGGGTGTCACACCGAGGCACGGAGAACACGGAGAGCTGCGGCAGTTTCTCCGTGTTCTCCGTGTCTCTCTGTGAGACCTCAGCAGGATCTCCTGCAGCAACGAATCAAGCGGATTGGGTGTGACGCCGTTCATCCCGGGCCCGGAAACGCAGCGAAAAACGAACCGGCGCGGAAGCTCGCTCCCGCGCCGCCGCGCCGCCACGCCATCCATCCAGCCCGCCGCCTTCATCCCGTGACGGCCTCCGGAACGCCCACCACGCGCGCGTGCGGCAGCCGGCGCGCGGGGCCGTGCTCCAGCCACGCCTCCACCGCCTCGGCCAGCAGGTGCACCACGCGCACCGCGTCGGGGAGCGCGTGCGGGTCGCTGCCGTCGCACCAGGCGCGCAGCACCCAGGGGTCGCCCTCGGGGGCGTCCTCCACCCGCAGCGGAAAGTCCACCTTCAGCGCCGTGGGCGACACGGTGGAGGGAAGCGAGTCGCGCTGCCCCTCGGGCGACTGGCAACGGCAGAAGGCCAGGCTCAGCAGCCCCATCACCTCGGCGTTGTCGGCCAGGATGGCGCGCAGGTGGTCCACGCTTTCGGCGTGCGCCAGCACGTGCGCCACGTCGCGCGCGTGGATGCGGTCGCGGATGGCGCGCCGCATCCGCCCCGGCCAGTTCGCCATCACCGCCCCGGCCTCCACGAACTCGTGGTAGCCCAGCCGCTTGATGCCGAACAGGAGCAGCGCCACGCCCAGCACGCCGCCGGGCACCGCGATCAGCACCACCATGCGCTGCTCGCGCGCGAAGAACAGCATCACCCCGAACATGGCGATCCCCGCCGCCAGCACCGCCAGCAGCACCGCGGCGCGCGTGGGGGTCAGCCCGATCGCCTGCAGCCGGTGGTGCAGGTGCCGCTCGTCGGCGCCGAAGATGGGCCGGCCGCGCAGCCAGCGGCGCACGATGGCCAGCCCCGTGTCGAGCAGCGGCAGCGCCAGCACCATCACCGGCACCACCGTGAGCACCGCGGTGGCGCTCTTGGTGGCGCCGTGCACCGAAAGCACGGCCAGCATGAAGCCCACGAACAGGCTCCCCGAATCGCCCAGGAAGATGCGCGCCGGGCGGAAGTTGTAGCGGAAGAAGCCCACCAGCGCCCCCGCCAGCGCCGCGCACACCAGCGCCACCGGCCAGTTCCCCAGCGCCACCGACAGCGCCAGCGTGGTGGAGAGCGCCACCAGCGCGATCGCCGTGGCCAGCCCGTCGAGCCCGTCGATCAGGTTGAAGGCGTTGGTCACCGCCACGATCCACAGCAGCGTCACCGGCAGCGACAGCGCGTGCAGGTCCAGCGTTCCGAAGAAGGTGAAGTGCTCGATGCGGAAGCCGGCCTGCCACGCCACCAGCGCGGCGGCCACCTGGGCCAGCAGCTTGGTCTTGGGGGGAAGGTTGTAGAGGTCGTCCACCACGCCGGCGGCGAAGACCAGGAAGCCCGCCAGCAGCAGCCCGCCGAAGAAGGTGGCCGGCTTCTCGAGCCCCACCGCGGCGCCCCACCCATAGGCCGCCAGCACCGCCACCACCGACGCGGCCGTGGCCACGAACACCGCCACCCCGCCCAGCCGCGGCACCGGGTTGTGCTCCACCCCCTCGCGGATGCGCGAATGGCCATACACGCCGCGCGCCAGCAGCGCGCTCAGCAGCAGCGGCGTCACCAGGAACGCCGCCAGCGCGGAAGCCACGAATGCGATGGGTACGATGGGCACGGCTCGACACCGGGGCCGGCGGAAGGCGATTGCTCGCCAGGATGCGGGCGAACGGGCGTTCCCCGTACCCACATGGACGACTCAGGGTCCGCGAACGTTCCGACTAAGTCGAATCAGGGAAGCGACTTCGCAGAGGTTGTGCCTCTGCACGGTAGCGCGGCAGCTGCAACAGGTCAAGGTATCAGGTAGAACCTTCGTCAAACGCTTCCCCCGCCGCCGTGGTCCGCGAAGGCCGCATGGTGCCGTTTCATGGCCGCTGACGAAGGCGGCGCATCCGCTTGCGACCAGCTCCCGGATCTGAAGTTCACCCCGCTCCCGACGCTCTCCGGACGGGCGAGGGAGCGCGCGTCAGTAGTCGCTCTCGTCGGCCTCGGCCTCCACGCCCATCCCGGTGAGCAGGTCGGCCAGCTCGTACACGGCGTGGAAGTCGTCCACGTACACGCTGGTGGGCTCGCCCGCCACCGCCTTCTCGGCGGCGCGGCGGGCGTCCAGCATCCCCATCCCCGTGTACTGCTGGATGGTGGAGGCCACCGACTCGCGGCTCACCCCGTGGCGCACGTTGCGGATGTGCACCTGCGGCATCAGCCCTCCCCCCGCGCGCCGCGGACCGCCTCGGCCAGGTCCACCCTGCCCTCATAGATGGCCTTGCCGACGATGATTCCCACGATCCCCCGCCCCGCGCTGGCGGCGGCCCGGACGTCCGCACCGGAACCCACGCCGCCCGACACGATCACCTCGGCCCCCGACGCTTCCGCGAGGGCGCGGGAAAGCTCCACGTTGGGCCCCTGCAGCATCCCGTCGCGCTCGATGTCGGTGTGGATGATCGTCCGTGCGCCCATCTCCACCATCCGCGCGCCCAGGTCGAAGAGGTCGGTCCCGCTCTCCTCCGTCCATCCCCGCGCGGCGGGACGGCGCCCGCGCGCGTCGAGGCCCACGGCGATCCGCTCCGCGCCCCAGCGCTCCACGGCCCTGCGGACCAGCTCGGGGTTCTCGATCGCCGCCGTGCCGATCACCGCGCGCGCGGCGCCGGCCTCCAGCACCTCGGCCAGGTCGCTCTCCGTCCGCAGCCCGCCCCCCGTCTGCACGCGGAGGGAGGTGGAGGCGACGATGGAGCGGATCAGCGCCCGGTTCGACCCGTCGCCGAACGCGGCGTCGAGGTCGACCACGTGGATCCACTCCGCGCCGGCCTCGGCAAACGAGCGGGCGACGGCGAGCGGGTCGTCGCCGTAGACGGTCTCGCGGCTGGCCTCGCCCTTCTCCAGCCGCACGCAGCGGCCGCGGCGCAGGTCGATGGCCGGGTAGACGGCGAACGGGCTACTCGCCACGCGCGCGGCGGGTGCGGGTGGGCTCCGTCCGCTCGGCCAGCTTCACCCCGCCCTCGCGCTCCATGGCCGCCACGCGCGCCTCCACCATCGCCCGGAAGCGCGAGTTGCGCCCCGAAGCCACCGGCTCGCCCTGGATCTCGCGGATCGACGCCGGGTTGATCGGCCGGCCGTTCGAGCGGAACTCGTAGTGCAGGTGCGGCCCGGTGGCCAGCCCCGTCATCCCCACGTAGCCGATCACCTGCCCCTGCTTGACCCGCACGCCCGAGCGGATCCCCCTGGCGAAGCCGCGGAGGTGGCCGTAGCGGGTGGAGTAGCCGCGCCCGTGCGCCAGGTCGATCACGTTGCCGTAGCCCCCGCTGCGCCCCGCGCTCCGCACCACGCCGTCGGCCACCGCGCGCACCGGCGTGCCGGCCGAGGCCGCGTAGTCGACGCCCACGTGGGCGCGCCAGCGGTGCAGGATCGGGTGGAAGCGGGCCAGGGTGAAGCCCGACGAGATGCGGCGGAACTCCACCGGCGCGCGCAGGAAGCCGCGCTTCATGGCGTGGCCGCGGCCGTCGTACCACCCGTCCTGTCCGTCGTGCCGGAAGAGGTAGGCGTCGTACAGCTTGCCGCCGAGGAGGAAGCGCACGGCCAGCAGCCGCGAGCGGCGCGCGGTGCCGTCGGGGCGCACGGTGCGCTCGTACAGGATCTGGTAGCTGTCGCCGGGCTTCAGGTCGTTGGAGAAGTCGATGCGCGTCTCGAAGATCTGCTCGGCGATCTGGTCGGCGATGCGCTGCCGCTCGCGCCGCGGGATGTCACCGTGCCCCTGCGCCAGCGCCTGGTACAGCGAGTAGCGCACGTTGCCGCTGAACACCGCGGTGTCGGTGCGCACCTGCACCGAGTCGACCCGCGCGCGCAGGTCGCCGCCGCGCCCGTCCACGTTCAGCACGCGGTCGGCGTCGAGCTGCAGCGTGAGCCGCCGAACGCCCCCGGTGCGCGCCGAGAAGCGCAGGTCGAACTCGCGCCCCTCGCGCACGGTGTGGGCGGCGGCGCTGTCGGGGAGCTGCGCCAGGATGGCCCGTGCCTGCTCGCCGTTCACCGTGAGCTGCTCGAGCAGCTCCGGCAGGGTGTGCCCGTAGCGGAGCCTGTCCTGCCGGACGTGCTCCACCGGCGCGGCGTACGCCTCGGGGAGGAGCCGCGGCGGCGCGGGGGGCGCTGCTTCCGGCTGCCGGAGAAAGGCGGCGCCCAGCGCCACGCCGAACGCGGCGAGCAGGCCGCCCGAGAGCAGGCGGTAGGGATTGGCCATCCAGAAACCTCCTGGTGTGGTTCTGCTGCGGAAAGTCTGTACGACCGGGATCTCGTGCGATGTGCGGGCGCCGTGCGTGGCCGAGGCCGGCCCCCTCCCCCGGCCCCTCACCCCGCTCCGCGGGGGAGGGGAGCACTACACGCGGGGGCGGAGTGCGCTGCGTGGCGCCGGCTCCGCGCCCTCTCCGGCCGGCTGGGGCCGTCCACCTCTCCCGTACCGGGAGAGGTTGGCTCGCCGGCCGTGGCTCGCTTCGAAGAGTCCGGAGCGAACTGGGAGGTT
>DASWMA010000050.1:0-8377 GCA_036399995.1 Longimicrobium sp.
CCGCCGGCATCGTCCGGCGGGCCCCCGTTCCTCCCCTGTACCCCGCTCGAAGGAGCGACACCATGGAATATCCCGCCGGAGGGTTCCCGCGGCGGCGCTCGTTCATCGAGCGCATGATCGGCGCGGCGATGCTGGACGTAAGCGTGTACGAAGAGGTGGAGCACGACCACACCGCCACCGCCCAGGCCGCGGGTGTGGTGGCCATCGTGGCCGTCTGCGCGGCGATCGGAAGCTGGGGCGGCGGCGACAGCAAAGGGCCGATCGCGGCTGTCATCTCCGCCCTGCTGGGGTGGGTGATCATGGCGGGGCTGACCTACCTGATCGGCACCAAGGTGTTCGGCGGCACGGCCGACATGGGCGAGATGCTGCGCACCCTGGGCTTCTCGCGCGCGCCGGGCGTGCTCGCGGCGATCGGGTTCATCCCGCTGCTGGGGTGGGTGGCGGTGTTCGCGGCGTGGGTCTGGCAACTGGTGGCGGCCGTGGTCGCCATCCGGCAGGCGCTCGACTTCGACACGCCCAAGGCCATCGCCACCGCCATCCTGGCCTGGGTCGTGGTGATGGTGGTGACCTTCGGCCTGATGATCATGTTCGGCGGCGCGCTCGCCCTGGGCAGCGCGATGGGCGGCCGGTGAAGCCGAACTGACGGCTCGATCGCCGACATACGAAACGAAGCCGCCCAGCGATTGCTCGCCGGGCGGCTTCGTGCGTCTCAGGGCACCGGGGTGTGGATCAGCCCCGGTCCAGCAGCACCGGAGCGTACCGCCGGTGGAACGCGGGGGCCAAGCGCAGGCAGAACTCCTCCTGCGTGCCGCCGCGCGCCAGGTAGCGCCGCATCAGCGCCACCTGCAGCGCGGTGTACGCCGCGAACCGGGTGGGGTGCTCCTCCACGAACTTACGAGCTACTTCCATCTACGCACTTCTCCTTTCCGGGCGCGGGAACCGCGTGTGCGCCCCATCTCTACTACGTCACGACCCGTGCCTAAGTTGCATGCTGCGCAAACACTTGCGATTCTTGGGCTTGTCCGCGCCGCCCGTCCCCCGCGGGTGTGACGGGATGTACCACCCGGGCGACACATCCCGTTACAGTGAGACGCGTATGCCCCATCACTTCTGACACCTGATTGGATGGATCGAGCGGGAGGAGTTCCCCCCGCGCGGGGCCCCCTCCCTGGCGCCTGGGGGCGCCTGTCCCTCCCCCCAAAACCTGCCTGGGAGAGGGACGGGGGGCTCGCTTCGCTCGCGGCTACTTCGAATGCGGCACGAAGCCGATGCCGCGCACCTTCATCGCGTCGGCGCCAGAGGTGGTAGTCCGCGAAGGCGGACTTCGTGTGGTCGTTGCCGCGGTTTCAACCGCCTTCCCCATCGGCCCCGCCGGCCCTGGACCTCAATCCACGTACGTCTCGAAGAAGCCGGGGAGATGGCCGATCACCCTCCCTCGCTCCTCGACCGTCGCCACGCCGCGCATCTGGATGAACCAGCGGCGGCGCGGACGGTTCTGGTCGGTCGCGTGGACGGCGGTGACGTCCACGGTCACGCGGAAGCCGCTGCGCGGGTCCGTAAAGCGGAAGCGGCGGGGGACGCGCAGGGTGGCGCCGGGGACGGCCTTCGGCTGCATCTGGAGCCATTCGATCGCGGTTGGACGGTACACCCCGCGCACGCCGCGGCCGTCCACCACGTAGGCGAAGATCCCGTCGGACGAGGTGGAATCGCCCCGCACCATGCCGTAGACCAGCGAAACGGCGCTGTCGGAGGCGGAGCCCCACTCCCAGGTCACGGCGCCCGTGCCGCCGGCCGGGCGCCACACGCCCCAGTTGTGGTCGTGGTACGCCTGCGCCGCGCGGACGGTCTCGCAGCGCGGCAGGCAGACGGTGCCCTGGGCCGTGGCGTACAGCGCGGGGGCCACGTAGCCGCTGATGATGGTGGATCCGCCCACGTTGGTGGGGGGAAAGTAGCGCCGCGGCGCCGGGGTCACGCGCAGGTCCACGCGCGCGCCGCCCGCGGTGGCCCGGACCACGTAGGTGGCGCCGTCCAGCCGCACCGACCCGATCCCGCCCAGCGCCAGGTCGGGCGAGAGCGTGTCCATCCGGACCGCGGTATCGGGGACGCGGCTGGTGAGCGAGCGGTGCGCGCCGTTCGCCTCGCGCACCGTCAGCAGCACGCCTCCCCCCCAGCGCCCCGGCTCGCCGACGCGCCCGCCCACGCTGAGCGTCAGGTACACCCACCGCCCGTCGCCCAGCACCAGGTTGAAGTAGTGCCACTCGGCCCAGGTCGAATCGACCGCGGCGCCGCGGGGGCGGTGGAAGCGGTCGATCTCCCGGAGCAGCTCGGCGTGCGACGGCGCGGCCCAGCGGCGGTCTGCGTCCGAGTCTTCCCACCTCCCCGAAAGAAGCTCGGGCGGGGCGCCCGCGGCCGCGGCACGCGACGGGATCTCGCCCGTGGCGATCACCCTGAATGCGCGGCCGCGGGCCGTCAGCTCCACCGGCACGCCGCTCACGATGGGGCTGGCCGAGGTGATGCCGTGCTCGGTCGCGGCGCGCGGCGACTCCAGCAGGCTGCGCTGGATGAAGCGCGCGTTGTCGATCCCCAGCGACAGCGACCCCACGCCGCCCGTCTTCAGCATCTCGCCGCTCACCGCGGCCGAGACCACCACCACGTCGCCGCCGCCCACCAGCTCCTTGTCGCGCGCCTGGGTGAGCATGGCCTCGCCCACCGCGAGGAGGACGACCATCACCGCCACGCCCAGCGCGTAGCCGGCCAGCAGGAACGCGGCGCGGCCCGGGCGGTTGCGGATCTCGGCGGCGGCAAGTCGCAGGATCATCGGCCGTCGCTCACCACCAGGCCGTCCGCCATCTCCACCACGCGGCGCGCGTGCCCGGCCACGGCCTGGTCGTGCGTGACGATCACCATCGTGGTCCCGTCCGCATTGAGGCGGCCGAACAGCTCGATGATCTCCTGCCCGGTGCGGCGGTCCAGCTCGCCGGTGGGCTCGTCGGCGAACAGCACCTCGGGGCGGTTGGCCAGCGCGCGGGCGATGGCCACGCGCTGCTGCTCGCCGCCGGAGAGGTGCGGCGGGCGGTGCGTGGCGCGCTGCCCCAGCCCCACGTAGTCGAGCAGCTCGCGCGCGCGCTGCCGCCGCTCGGCCTTCCCCACCCCCGCCTCGGCCATCGGCAGCTCCACGTTCTCGGCGGCGGTGAGCACGGCCAGCAGGTGGAAGCGCTGGAAGATGAACCCCAGCCGCCGCAGCCGCAGCGCCGACCGAGCCCCCTCGCCCATCGCGTACAGGTCGTCGCCCAGGAGATGGACGGCGCCCGAGGTAGGCGGGTCGATCCCCGCCAGCACGTTCAGCAGCGAGCTCTTCCCGCAGCCGCTCGGCCCCACCACCGCCACCAGCTCACCGCGCGACACGTCGAGATCGACGCCGCGCAGCGCGTGCACGGCGTCGCCCTGGTACGGGTACTCCTTGGTGACCGCGCGGGCTTCGATCACGCGGGTCACGGGCGCTTCGTCAGGCATTCAGGCTCGATTCGGATTCTGCGAACGACGGACGAGGCGTCTGCGCTGGATACAAGCTTCGTCGCGGCCGCGGCGGCCCCCCTCCCCCGGCCCCTCCCCCCGCTCCGCGGGGGGAGGGGAGCACTGCAACTGCGCCGCGAGACGAAGTAGCCGCGCGAAGCGCCCACCGTCCCTCCCCCCAGGCGGTTTTTGGGGGGAGGGACAGGCGCGTTCTGGACGCGACGCAGTCGCGCCAGAACGCGCCAGGGTGGGGGGCCCGCGGCGCCCACGCACTACTCCGCCTCCTCGCGCAGCGCCTGCCCCAGCGGCGCGCGCACGGCGCCCAGGCCGGGGATGCAGCCGGCGACGGCGCCGATCGCGATCACCATCCCCATCGCGATCGCCACGCGGCCGGGGTCCCAGGCGAAGAACGAAACCCGCGCGGGGATGCCGGGAAAGCCGAGCAGGATGCGGTCGAGCCACCGGGCCATCCACAGCCCCATCGGCAGCCCCAGCACGCACCCCAGCCCCGCCAGCGTCAGCCCCTCCACCACGATCGCCAGCAGCACCCGCCACCCCGGCACGCCGATCGCCCGCAGCGTGGCGATCTCGCCGAAGCGCTCGCGCACGCCGATGGTGATGATGGTGGCCACCAGCAGCGCCGTCACCACCATCGCCACGCTCCCCAGGATGGTGGCCAGCTGGCGGAAGTAGAGGAGGCCCCGGTCCATCTCGGCCGTCATCTCGCGCAGCGAGTAGGCCGACACCTCGGGCGCGGCGGCGGCGATGCGCCGGGCCACCACGTCGTCGTCCACGCCCGCCTCCGCGGCCACGCCGAAGAGCGACACGTCGGTGGCGCGGCCGGTGGCGGCGCGCAGGTCGGCCAGCGGCATCGCCACCGAGCGCTCGCCCGCGTAGTTGTACGTGAAGTCGCCCACGCCGCTCACCCGGTAGCGGCGGATCGCCCGCGCGCGGCCCAGCGACACGTCCAGCTCGGCCGCCAGTGCCAGCTCGTCGCCCGGCTTCAGCCCCGCGTCCTCCGCCAGCGGAACGGAGACGATCACCTCGCCGGGGCCGGGCTGGCGGCCGGCGGTGAGGCGGTAGAGGAACTCCGACCGCGGGTCGATCCCCGCCGTGGACAGCGGCTCGCCCGCGCTGTCGCCGCGCACCCTGTGGAACTGCGCGAGCAGCAGCGGCGCCACCGCGCGCACGCCGGGGACGGCGGCGATGCGGCGGCCCAGCGCGTCGCCGTTCTCGATCGTGGCGTCGCGGTCGAAGGCCACGATCCCCTTCGGCATCACCCGCAGCGTGTAGCCGCTCGCCGTCATCAGCTCGCGGAAGCTCACCGTCAGCCCGCTCGCCAGCATGGTCATGTCCAGCAGCAGCGCGGCGCTCACGGCGATCCCCGCCAGCGCCAGCAGCGTGCGGCCGCGGCGGCGGAAGGTGCCCTTCAGGAACGCCGAGACGATCACCGCTCCCCCAGCTTCTGCGGGGGCACCGACACCACCCGCCAGGCGGCCATCACCCCCGCGCCGATCCCCAGCACCAGCCCCAGCACCGCGGCGGTCAGCACGATGCGCGGCGACACCAGCGCGAACTTGAGCGTGGTGTCGTAGACGCCGGCGTAGTGCGCGTTGACGAGCCTGGCGGCGATCATCCCCACCACCGCCCCCGCCGCGCTCCCGGCGATGGAGATGGCGACCGCCTCCAGCACGATCGCCCGGAAGACGGTGGAGCGGCTGACCCCGATCAGCCGCAGCATCGACATGTCGCGCCGCCGCTCGTCCACGCGGATGATCATCACGCAGAGGAGGAAGATGGCGCTGGCCAAGATCGTCACGATCCCGATGGCGTCGTGGAAGCGCGAGATCACCAGGAAGGTGGCGCTCGACTCGGCCGCCAGCGCCGCGCTCCCGAACGCGCGCGTGCCGAACGCCATCCCCTCGATCCACCGCGCCGCCGAGTCGGGGTCGGCACCCGGGCGCAGCACCACGGCGAAGCGGTTCACGCGGTCCTTCTGCGGGAGCAGCGCCTCCAGGTCGGCGAGGTGGAAGCGCATCTGCATCTGGTTTTCGGCGATGAGGTTGGGGTTGGCCTCACGCTCGAACACGCCGGCCACCACGAACGGCCGCGCCTGTCCGCGCCCGCCCAGCGCGCGCACCTGCACGGTGTCGCCCACGCGCAGCGGCACCGCCTCGGCCATCCGCCGCTCCACCAGCACGCCCGGCGTCTGCGCGGGCGAGGCCTGCGGCGCGGCCGGCGGCACCGGCGGTGCGGCCTGCGCCAGCGCCAGGGCGAGCGCCAGCGCGATCATCCGGTCCCCATCGTCTGTTCGGTCATTGTCCTGAATCTACCCTGAACAAACCTTCTGCGTCCACCCTCAGCGCCAAGGGGAGAGAGAATGATGCGGCGGACCCTCCACACGCCGCCATCGCCCGCTGCTCAACCATCAACAGGTCCGGTCGGATTCCGGAGGTGGAATATGCGAGTAAACTCGCCGCTACAACGGCACACAGTCCGCCTTCGCGGACTTCGAAGGGGAGGACTCCGCGGGGGTGGCAGCCACTCTTCGCCCGTCGCCGGATGTCCCATGTGGAGATGTGATCTTTGTAGAGGGATTGATGACCCGGCCGGCATCCAGATCCACAAAACGCGGCGGGGGAGCCCAACCCCGGAATCCCCCGCCTCCATGCTCGCCCCTGGAATCCGCTACGTTCGCGGCCAGCCTCGGTCTCAGCAGGCCTCGGTTCTGTTGACGGCGTGCTCGTCACAAATCCTGACGCTGTCGAACGCACAGTATTGCGTGTTCTCTGCGCAACCCGAGTTGGACACCGCGCCGCCCCCCGTGCAGGTATTCAGTTCCGTAAACCCGCAGCTCACTGTGCAGTCCGGGGTGGGGCAGTAAAACGTGTCGTCGCGTCCGCGTACCGTACCACGCGGCGTTTCGGTGCGCGCGAGCGTCGCGAAGGAGTCGACCGTCAGCCGATCTAGATCCAATCGAAGCTTCTGCATGGGTTTCCTCCTGTGGGGGATTAAGAAAGGATAGGATGCTACAACCCGCAATCTTAACGTCCTTGCGCGGGTAAGCCATCCCCAACTGTGCGCCGCCCGACCTCGTTATGTGAATCCGCCTATATCGATCGCGCGCTCGTCTGCTCCGCACCGGATCCGCGGGACCACACAACACGGGGAGCCCGCACCTGGGCTCCCCCGCTCGTCATCCGCGCTGTTGAAGTCCGCGAAGGCGGACTGCGTGACGTTGTAGCCGCGAGTTCACTCGCATATTCCCAACGACGAATCCCCGATCCCCGATCCTCGCACCGCCGTTCGATGCGGCGACTCCGTCCGCGGATCAGTTCGCCGGCGGGGTGGCCGGCGGGGCGAACAGCTCCTTCGCACGGCGGACCACCGCGCCGGTCTGCCCCACCACGTTCCCCAGCGCCACCACCACCAGCCCGGTGCGCCGGTCAAGGCTGATCCACGAGGCGGTGCCGGGGCCGCCGCCGGTGTGGCCCACGGCGCCGTCGGGGAAGAGCTGCGTGCCGAAGCCGTACTGCGGCGAGTTCATCTCCGGCTTGGCCGACAGCATCAGCTGCGTGGTCTCGGGCTTCAGCAGGCGGTTGCCGTGCAGCGCCTCGAGGAAGCGGAACATGTCGGCCACGGTGCTCACCCCGCCGCCCGCGGGCGAGCCGTGCACCGGCAGGTTGTAGCGGTTGCTGCTCCACACCACCCCCGCGCTGCCCAGGCCGCGCTCGTAGCCGAACGCCACGTTCCGGGGCGCCTGGTCGAAGTACGGCCACTCGGTGTCCGTCATCCCCGCGGGGACGAACACGTGCTCGCGCACGTAGTCTTCGTACCCCTTCCCCGACGCCTTCTCCACGATGGCGCCCAGCAGCAGGAAGCCGGTGTTGCTGTACGCCCAGCGCGACCCCGGCTCGAAGCGCAGCGTGTCGTTCTTCACCCGCGCCAGGTAGTCGGCGATGGAGCGGAACTGCGTGGGGTTCAGCCGCCGCATCTCGGGAAGGAAGAGGAAGTCGCCCAGCCCCGAGGTGTGCGTGAGCAGGTGCCGGATGCGGATCTTCGACGCGACGTCGTCTCGCAGCACGCCGGGAAGCCACTTCGACACCGGATCCTCCAGCGTCAGCTTTCCCCCCTCCATCAGCTGCAGGATGCTGACGGTGGTGAGCATCTTGTTGATGGAGCCCAGGTTGAAGCGCGTGTTCACCCGGTTGGGCACGTCCAGCTCGCGGCTGGCCGGCCCGTAGGCGTTCTGGAAGAGGATGCGCCCGTTCTGCCCCACCAGCACGCCGCCGGCGAACGCGTCCGCCTCCGCCAGCCGCCGCGCGAACGCGTCGAGCTCGCGCCCCGCCGCCTCGGGCGACGCGGGACGCGGGCGAGGGGCCGCCCCCTCGAGCTGCGCCCCCCGCACCTGCATCGGCCGGGTGATGCGGTGCCCCGCATCGGGCGCAACGGCCACGCTCACCGTGGCCCAGTTCCCCGAAACCCGGCTGCGCACCAGCAGCGTGGCCGAGGTGTCGGTGGCCGCGCGCACCACCACGCTGTCGGCGCCGCCCAGGTTGTTGCCCATCTCGAAGAGCGCCTCGACGTGCTCTTCCATGGGTACCTGGTTCCGGAACGCGGGCGTCAGCGCCGAGTCTACGAAGGCGGTGTAGGCGGCGCGGGTGGGCGGCGCGTTCCACAGCGCCAGCAGCTGGCGCGCGCGCCGCACGGCGGGCGTCTCGGGAATGGGGGTGGACTGCGGCACCTGCGCCGCCAGCGCGGCCGGAGCCAGCGCCGCCGCCAGCACCAGCGCGCTGCGAAGGGTGCGAGGGATCATCGGGAGAGTGCCGGGAGGGTGACGGGATCCGCGCCGCGCAGACGGCGG
>DASWMA010000051.1:0-11915 GCA_036399995.1 Longimicrobium sp.
GTCACACGGAGCAGCGGAGGAAGCGGAGAAAGATCGCAATTCCTCCGCCCTCCCCGCTTCTTCCGTGTGACCATCGGGCAGTCGTGGTTGGGGACAACGTCCCGGGCCCGGATCAGCCGGCGGGGGTGACGTCGCCCGGGACCATCACCGTGATCACCCCGATGCCGCATCCGAACACGCGGCTCCCGTCCGCCGAAACCACGGTCGCCGCGGCCCAGGTGTCGACCCCGACGATGGCCGGCCCTGGCCGCAGCGTGGCGGCGTCGATCGTGACGATGAAGCCGTTGGTCTCGCCGCCCCCGTTGGTGACCGAGTGCCCCGCGAACACCAGCCTGCCGTCGGGCGATACGGAGACCGACTGCGCGTTGGGAAGCGGGATCGGCGACCCCGGCACCGGCTGCAGGGTGGCACCGTCGAGGACGGCCACCACGCCGTCGCTGCTCCCGTCGAGCGTGGAGCAGGCCACGTACACCCAGGCGCCGTCGGGCGACACCGCCACCCCCTGCGGCCGCGGCGACAACGGCACGACCGCGCCCAGCAGCTGGAAGGTGGTGGCGTCGAGCGTGGCCAGGCCGTCCCGGGCCGCCACCAGGAGCCGCCCGCCGTCGGGGGAGACCGCGACCCCGGCCGCTCGAAGCGCAGGTGCGGGCGTGGCCAGCAGGCCCAGGGTGGCGGCGTCGAGCACCTCGAGGGAGCCGTCGGTCATCACCACGAACACCCGGTACCCGTCTGGAGACACGGCGAGGGTGGTGTGCACGGGCAGCGTGGATTTCGCCGGCGAGGCCCCGGTCACCGCCAGCGTCGCGGCGTCGAGCCGGGTCACCTGCGAGCTCTGCGTGTCGAAGTTGCTCAGCAGCAGCGACCTGCCGTCGGGGGTGGCCGCCAGCCCCGAGAAGACGCGCCGGGGGACCGGCGCCACCTGCGCGGCGGTGCCCCCCCAGGCCACGTGCACCGTGGCGGTGGAGGTCTGCGGTCCGTTGACGGCGGCGAGGGTGCAGGCGGTGGCGAGCGGCGCCGCCAGGCTCGGGGTGACGGTGGCCGAGCCGCTGGCGGCGAGGGTGCCGCCCACGCCCGAGAGGGTGCAGCGGTCGGCCAGGAGCGCCGCCCAGCTCAGCTCCACCGCCACGTCCACGATCCGCGGAGACGGCGTCACCCGCACCCTGCCGCCGAAGCTCGCGATCACGGGGGGAACGTACCAGGTGGCGGTGGTGGCGACGTTGGCGGAGTTCCAGGCGGTGAGGGTGTAGCTCTGGTGCAGCGGCCACTCCAGCGGCCACGAGCCGGTGGGCGAGAACTCCGGGCCCACGGTGCTGATCTCGCAGCGGACCGCGTGCTGGGTGGTCCAGTACAGGGTGAGCGACGGTGCCGCGAGCGCCCCGCCCACGGTGCCGTGGAAGTCGGTGATCACCGGGGCGGGGAGCTCCACGGTCACCGTGGCCTGGCACTGCGCGGCGTACGTCTGGCCGGCCACCGTCTCGGCCACCTGCAGGGTGAAGGTGGTGGTCTGCTGAAGCGAGAGCGGGTTCGACACGGGCGGGTACTCGCCCCGGCTGGCGAACGGCGGCTGGCCCGCGGCGGGCGCCACCACCACCCCGGTCTGGGGCGTGTAGTACTCGATCTGGTAGGTGGCCCCCGCGGGGCCCGCCCACCCCAGCGTGGTTCCGCCGCCCTGCGGCACCGTGACCGGCGTGGCCCAGAACGACACCGTTCCCCAGCCGCTGGGGAACTTGGTGACCGCCAGCGCCTGCGTGGGGCACGCCGGCGGCGAGCATCCGCCGCTCCCTTCCATCACCGTGACCTGCGCGGTGCCCGGCGCGCGGTTCACCTGCACCTGGTTGAATGAGAAGGCCAGCGACCCGCCGGCCGGTACCGTGACGGAACCGCCGGGTGCGAGGAAGACCCAGGCGGCGCCGCCGGGCGGATGGCTCACCGTGGCGGCGGGCCACCCCGGCGGCGGCACGGGCGCGACCCCGGCCGGGTCGGGGGTGAGCCCGGTGGCGCCCGGCCCCACCGGAAGGGTGATCGACATCCCCTGCAGCGGCACCGGCGCGCCCGTGGCGTTGGTGGCCACGATGGTGAGCGTGGCCGGCGACAGCCCGCCGGTGGCCGCGCTCGCCTGCAGCGGGAAGGGCTCGGTGCCCAGCGAATACGTCAGCAGCGGAGTGGTCACGGCGTGCGCGGGGTGGGGGAGATGGAAGGAGGATGGTACGGCGGCCCTCGGACGGGTTTTCACGGCGTCCGAATCTCGCCTGCCGGTGCCGGGCAATCCAGGGGCCGCACGGCCAGGGAGCAGCGGAGGAAACGGAGGAACATCGCGGGTCCTCCGTTCTTCCCACCACTCCGCGTGAACATCCGGCAGACGGGTCGAACCAGCGTATTCCCCGGGCCGGCGTCAGTCGGTGCGGGTGACCGCGGAAGGAACCATCACCGTGATCGAGTCGCTGCATCCGAAAACGCGGCTCCCGTCCACCGCGGCGGCGCTGGCGTTGACCTGCGAGCGGAGCGACACGCGCGCGGGCGCCACCTGCAGCGTGACGGCGTCGATCACCGCCAGGTACGCCTCTGTGTCGTCCGCGGCATCGTACCCGGCGAAGACGATCTGCCCATCCGGAGCGATGGACACCGTCTGCGCCCCGGGAAGCTTGACCGGGCCGGCCACGGGGGCGAGGGTCTCCGCGTCGAGCACGGCCACCACGCCGCTGCCGTCCTCGGGGGTGTTCGCGCAGGCCACGTACACGCGGGTGCCGTCGCGCGACACCGCCAGGCCCTGCGGCTGCGGTGACAGCGGTACGTTCGCGCGCAGCGGCTCCAGCGTGGCCGGGTCCAGCACGGCGATGCCGCCGGTCACCGAAGCCAGGAGCCGCCTGCCGTCGGGCGTCACCGCGATCCAGTTCGTGGGGAACCCTGTCCTGGGGGTGGGCAGCAGGGCCAGGGTCGTCGCGTCCAGCACCCCCAGGAAGCCGTCGTTCAGCGCCGCGAAGACGCGGCTTCCGTCCGGAGCCACGGCAAGGGACAGGGGCAACGAGTCGAGGGCCGGCGAGGTTCCCGTTACCGCCAGCGTGGCGGCGTCGAGCCGGACCACCGTCGGGCTGGATCCCCGGGCGTCGCTGCTCAGCAGCATCGAGCGGCCGTCGGGGGTAACCGCCAGGGCCCAGTAGCCCCCCGCCACCGGCCGAACGTGGCCGGCGCCCACGCCCCAGGTGACGTGCACGGTGGCCGTGGTGGTCTGCGGCCCGTTGACCGCGGTGAGGGTGTGGGTGGTGGCGAGCGGCGCCGCCGCGCTCGGCTCGAACGTGGTGGAGCCGCTGCCGGGGACCGTGCCGCTCACACCGGAAAGGGTGCAGCGGTCGGCCAGCAGCACCGCCCAGCTCAGCTCCACCGCCACGCGTACCGTCGCCCCCGCCCCCGTCACCCGCGGCTCGCCGCCGAAGCGCGCGATCACCGGCGGAACGTGCCAGGTGGCGGTGGTGGCGACGTTCGCGGAGTTCCAGGCGGTGAGGGTGTAGCTCTTCTCCAGCGGCCACTCCAGCGGCCACGAGCCGTGGGGCTCGAACTGCACGCTCACGGTGCTGATCCCGCAGCGGACGGCGTCCTGGGTGGCCCACTCCAGCGTGAGCGAGGGCGCGTCGGCGGGCCCGCCCAGGGTGCCGTGGAAGGAGGTGATCACCGGGGCGGGGACCTCGACCGTCACGGTGGACTGGCGCTGCGCGGCGTATGCCTGCCCGTCCACCGTGTCGGCCACCAGCAGCGTGAAGGTGGTGGTCTGCCGCAGCGACAGCGGGTGGCCGGCGGGCGGGTACTCGCCCCGGCTCGCGAACGGCGGGTCGCCGGCGGCGGGCACCACCACCACCCCGGTCTGGGGCGTGTAGTACTCGATGTGGTAGGTGGCCCCGCCGGGCCCCGCCCATCCCAGCGTGGGCCCGCCACCCTGCGGCACCACCAGCGGCGTGGCCCAGAACGACACCGTCCCCCAGCCGCTGGGGAACTTGGTCAGCGGCAGCGGGCGCGACGGGCACGCCGGCGGCGAGCATCCCCCGCTCCCCTCCATCACCGTGACCTGCGTGTGGCCGGCCTCGCGGTTCACCTGCACCTGGTTGAACGTGAAGGAGAGCGACGCGCTGGCCGGGACGGTCCCCGCGCCGTCCGGGAGGAAGGTGAAGGTGACGGCACCCGCGGGGCTGCTCACCAGCGGCGGCTTCCATCCCGGCGGCGGGACGGGGGCGATGGCGGTGGGCTCCGGGGTCAGGTCGGTCTTTCCCCAGCCGGTGGGGAGGGTGATCGACACCGCCTGCAGGGCGACGGGCGCGCCGGTGGCGTTGGCGGCCACCACGGTGAGCGTGGCCGGCGACAGCGGGCCGGTGGCGGCGCTGGCCTGCAGCGGGAAGGGCTCGGTGCCCAGCGAGTACGTCAGCAGCGGGT
This sequence comes from Longimicrobium sp., assembly GCA_036399995.1. GTDB lineage: Bacteria > Gemmatimonadota > Gemmatimonadetes > Longimicrobiales > Longimicrobiaceae > Longimicrobium. Next base: position 4,420 of record DASWMA010000051.1, read on the forward strand.
CGGCCATGGCACGGGGGAGCAGGGTGCGGAGGAGGAGGGAGAGGGCGGCGTGCGGCGCGGCCTCAGCCGGCGGGGGTGACGGCGGACGGCACCAACAGCGTGAGGATGCCCAGGCCGGCGCCGCATACGAAGACGCGGCTCCCGTCCGCCGCGGTGGCGGCGCCCATGGGGACATCGTCGAGCGGAACGGCCGGTGGAATCGGCTGCAGCGTGGCGGCGTCGATCACCGTCAGCGAGCCCGGGACGCCGGCCTTTTCCGTGTCGTACGCGCACGCAGCGAACACCAGCGCCCCGTCGGCAGAGACGGAGACCGCCTGCGCGTTGGGGATCGTCACCGGCGAGCCCGCCACCGGCTGCAGGGTGGTGGCGTCGAGCACGGCCACGCGGCCATCCCCGTTCCCCGAGAGGCTGGCGCAGGCCACGTACACCCGCGCGCCGTCGGGCGACACCGCCACGCCCCGCGGCCGGGGCGAGAGCGATACGCTCACGCCCAGGGGCTCCAGCGTGGCCGCGTCGAGCGCGGTGACGCCGCCGGGCACCGACACCACGAGCCGCCGGCCGTCGGGGGTCGCCGCAAGCCCGGATACTTCCACCTGCGACGTCGGAGAGCCCACCGGCTGCAGCGTCGTTCCGTCCAGCACCATCAGCCCCACGCTGAACTGGCCCACGAACACCCGGCTCCCGTCGGGAGACACCGCCAGCGCCGAGGGCATCAGGGGCAGCCCCGGCGACGAGCCCGTCACCGCCAGCGTGCGCGAATCGAGGCGGACCACGGTTCCTTGCGAGCCGTTGACGCTCAACAGCACCGAGCCGCCGTCGGGAGCAGCCGCCACACCCACGAGAATCCCGGGCATCGGCTGGGCTTCGACGCCGCTCGCGCCCCAGGCCACGTGCACCGTGGCCGTGGTGGTCTGCGGCCCGTTGCCCGCGGTGAGGGTGTAGCCGGTCGCGAGCGGCGCCGCCACGCCCGGCGTGATCGTGGTGGTGCCGCCGGGGCCGACCGTGCCGCTCACGCCGGTGAGGGCGCAGCTCTCCGCCAGCACCGTGGCCCAGCTCAGCTCCAGCGCCACGTCCACCGTCTGCCCCTGCACCGTCACCCGCGGCGCGCCGGCGAAGCTCGCGATCACCGGCGGAACGTACCAGGTGGCGGTGGTGGCGACGTTCGCGGCGTTCCAGGCGGTGAGGGTGTAGCTCAGCGCCAGCGGCATCTGCAGCGGGATCTGCGACGGCCACGATCCGTTCGGGGTGAGCTCTTCGCTGAAGCCGCCGATCACGCACCGCATGGCGTTCTGCGTGGTCCAGTGCAGCGTGAGCGTGGGCTCGGTGCCCGACCCGCCCAACGTTCCCCCGAAGCTGGTGATCACCGGAGCGGGAACCTCCACCGTCACCGTGACCTGGCACTGCGCGGCGTACGGCTGGCCGGCCACCGTCTGGCTCACCTGCAGGGTGAAGGTGGTGGTCTGCTGCAGCGAGAGCGGGTCCGTCGCGGGCGGATACTCGCCCTGGGGCGCGAAGGGCGTCTGGCCGGCCGCGGGCGCCAGCACCACGCCGGTCTGGGGCGTGTAGTACACGATCTGGTAGTCCGCGCCCGCCGGGCCAGACCACCCCAGCGTGGGCCCGCCGCCCTGCTGCACCACGACCGGCGTGGCCCAGAACGACACCGTCCCCCAGCCGCTGGGAAACTTGGAGATCGCCAGCACCTGGGTGGGGCAGGCCGGCGGCGAGCATTCCCCGCTCCCTTCCATCACCCTGACCTGCGTGTCGCCCGGCGCGCGGTTCACCTGCAGCTGGTTGAACGAGAATGCCAGCGACCCGTAGGCCGGTACCGTGAAGGAACCGCCGGGGGCGAGGAAGACCCAGGCGGCGGCGCCCGGCAGGTAGCTCACCGTGGCGGCGGGCCACCCCGGCGGCGGGACGGGCCCGATCCCGGATGGGTCAGGGGTGAGCCCGGTGACGCCCGGCCCCACCGGGATGGTGATCTGCACCGCCTGCAGCGGCACCGGCGCGCCCGTGGCGTTGGTCGCGACGATGGTGAGCGTGGCCGGCGACAGCCCGCCGGTGGCGGCGCTGGCCTGCAGCGGGAAAGGCTCGGTGGCCAGCGAATACGTCAGCAGCGGAGTGGTCACAGCGTAAGCGGTGGGGAGATGGAAGGAGGATGGTACGGCGTCGGCCAAGGATTTTCACGACTCCGAAGCTTACCCGCGGGTACCCGCCCGTCCAGGCGCCGTACCCGATTCCAGGGGTTCGTTCAGGATCACACGGGAGTCATCGGAGTCAGCCCGGGATCAGAACGGGTTTGAATCTTTCGCTGGTCCGAATCCAGAACGAAGCTCGGCAATCTGGGAATCACCAGATCCGAATTCAGGGGACACAAGGTCCACGGAGAGGTTTTCTCCGTGGTCTTCGTGCGCTCCGCGAAAGCCGCGGTGAAGCCGGCTCCGGGCGAGTCGCCGCGGACCCGCCATCACTCCGCCGGGGTGACGGCGGAGGGGACCATCACCGTGATCGCGCCCAGGCCGCAGCCGAACACGCGGCTCCCGTCGGCCGCGGTGGCGGTGGCCGAGGCGCTGTAGTCGACCGGTACACTGGCCGGGCCGATCTGCAGCGTGGCGGCATCGATCACCACCATCGACGCCACGATGCTACTGGCGCCCTGCAGAACCGTGTGCGACGCGAACACCAGCGCCCCGTCGGGCGAGAGCGAGACCGACTGCGCGCCCGCCAGCGCGACCGGCGAGCCCGCCACCGGCTGGAAGGTGGTGGCGTCGAGCACGGCCACCTGGCCGTCGCCGCTGGGGGGAGTGATGTCGGCGCAGGCCACGTACACCCGGGTGCCGTCGGGCGACACCGCCACGCCCTGTGGCGGCGGCGAGAGGGGAACGGCCGTGCCCACCGGCTGCAGCGTGGCCGGGTCGAGCACGGCGAGGGCGCCGGGCAGGCACGCCAGGAGCCGCTTCCCGTCCGGCGTCACCGCGAGCCCCACCGCGCCCAGCGACGCGACGGAGGACACCAGCTCGAGCGTCGTGCCGTCGAGCACCACCAGGCCGCCGTCGAACAGCGCCGCGAACACCCGGCTCCCGTCGGGCGACACCGCCAGCGCGGTGGTCGGCGCCGTCATCGGGGGCGACACGCCCGTCACGGCCAGAGTGCCGGGGTCGAGCCGCGTCACCTGCGGCACCTGCCCGGTGTAGGAGCTCAGCAGCAGCGACGTGCCGTCGGGGGTGGCCGCCAGCCCCACCAGCATCGGGGACACCGGCTGGAACTGCCCGGCGCTGGCGCCCCACGCCACGTCCACCGTGGTCGTGGCGGTCTGCGGCCCGTTCACCGCGGTCAGCGTGCAGGTGGTGGCCAGCGGCGACGCCACGCTGGGCGTGACGGTGGTGGAGCCGCTGGCGGCCAGGGTGCCGCTCACGCCCGAGAGGGTGCAGTGGTCGGCCAGCAGCGTGGCCCAGCTCAGCGCCAGCACCACGCTCACCGCCTGCCCCTGCACCGTCACCTGCGGCGCTCCGCCGAAGCTCGTGATCACCGGCGGAACGGACCAGGTGGCGGTGGTGGGGACGTTCGCCGAGTTCCAGGCGGTGAGGGTGTAGCTCTGCTCCAGCGGCCACTGCAGCGACACCGAGCCGCTGGGGGTGAGCTCCTGGCTGACGGTGGTGATCTCGCAGCGCACCGCGTTCCCGGTGGTCCACGCCAGCGTAAGCGAGGGCGCCGTGGTCGATCCTCCGACCGTGCCGCTGAAGGCGGAGATCACCGGGGCGGGCACCTCCACCGTCACCGTGCTCTGGCACTGCGCGGCATACGTCTGCCCCCCCACCGTCTCCGACACCTGCAGGGTGAAGGTGGTGGTCTGATGCAGCGACAGCGGGGTGGTGGCGGGCGGGTACTCGCCCTGGCTGGCGAAGGGCGGCTGGCCGGCGGCGGGCACCACCACCACCCCGGTCTGGGGCGTGTAGTACTCGATCTGGTAGGTGGCCCCCGCCGGCCCCGACCACCCCAGCGTGGGCCCGCCGCCCTGCGGCACCGCCAGCGGCGACGCCCAGAACGACACCGTTCCCCACCCGTTGGGGAACTTGGTGACCGCCAGCGCCTGCGTGGGGCACGCCGGCGGCGAGCACCCCCCGCTCCCCTCCATCACCGTGACCTGCGAGGTGCCGGGGACCCGGTTCACCTGCACCTGGTTGAGCGAGAAGGCCAGCGACCCGTCGGCGGGGATCACGCCGCCTCCTTGCGGGGGAAGGAAGGTCCAGGCGGCGGCGCCGGTGGGATGGCTCACGGAGGGCGCGGGCCACCCCGGCGGCGGGACGGGCCCGATCCCCGATGGGTCGGGGGTGAGCCCGGTGGCGCCCGGCCCCACCGGGATGGTGATCTGCACCGCCTGCAGCGGCACCGGCGCCCCCGTGGCGTTGGTCGCGACGATGGTGAGCGTGGCCGGCGTCAGCCCGCCGGTGGCCGCGCTGGCCTGCAGCGGGAAAGGCTCGGTGGCCAGCGAATACGTCAGCAGCGGAGTGGTCACGGCGTGCACGGAGGGGGATGAAAGGATTATGGTACAGCGCCCTCGGAGGGTTTTCACGATTCCCAGTCTCGCCTGTCGGTGCCAGCCGGTCCACGCCGCACGGAGCAACGGAAAGAAGCGGGAAGTTTTTCGCGGCTCCGAGACTTTATTTATAGTTGGACACCGCCCGCACGGCGTCGAGCCAGATCCGCGTGAACTCTTGCCGCCGTATCTGGTTCGGCGCGGCGGCAGCCCACGGATACTTTCGTCTGCAACGTGTCGTGCAGTCCGGCCGTTGCAGTCTCGCCGGCCCCAGCCACAGACCGCACCGTCTCGGCCTTCTTGGACCCGGGGACGCCAACGTATCAGCCGCACCCGGGTCTCCTATCACACCGGCGCGATCACCCTCGCGTGGGGGGGGGCCGGTTCGCGCCGGGTGCGCGAGATCTCGTCTTGCCGTCCCCCGGCGGCCGCAGAGGGCCGCTGGGGGTGGATCGCCTGCAAGGCGGAGGGCGGCACGTGCCTCAGCCGGCGGGGGTGACGGCGGATGGAACGATCGTCGCGATCCCGCCGTCGCCGCATGCGAACACACGCGCTCCCGTCCGGCGCGGTGGCGATGCCCACAGGCCTGGAGCCGATCGGCACGCTGACGGGCCGCAGCTTCAGCGTGGCGGCGTCGATCACGGCCACGTATCCGTAGTCCTCCCAGTCATCCCCTTGAAGGTTGTACGCCACGAACACCAGCGCGCCGTCGGGCGATACCGAAACGAACTGAGCGCGGCGAAGCGCCACCGGGCCGGCCACCAGCCGAAGCGTGGTGGCGTCGAGCACGGCCACGCCGTCGTCGTCGCTGCCCGGCCCGCCGCAGGAGCAGGCCACGTACACCCGCGTGCCATCGGACGACACCGCCACCCCTGCGGCCACGGCGAGAGCTTGGCCGCCCTCGACCCACGGGAGAGCTGCGGTGAAGCTCGACGGCTGGAGGAGCCGGAAGGCCACCCGAGTTTCAGCCGGCGGGGGTGACGGCGGAGGGGACCATCACCGTAATCATCAACACGGTGCAGCCGAACACGCGGCTCCCGTCCACCGCGGTGGCGATCCCCCAGCCAGTTATGCCGGCCACCACGCTGCCCGTCCCCAGCTGCAGCGTGGCCGCATCGATCACCACCAGTTGCGACTTGGGGGGACTGAAGAGGCCCTCGTCGAGGTTCTGGTTGGCGAACACCAGCGCCCCGTCCGGCGAAACCGAGACCGATTGCGCACCGGCCAGCGCGACTGGCGAGCCCGCCACCGGCTTCAGGGTGGCGGCATCGAGAACGGCAACGCAGCCGTCTCCGTTCAGCGGGGTGCTGGAGCAGGCCACGTACACCCGCGTGTTGTCGGGCGACACCGCGATCCCCTGCGGCTGCGGCGAAAGCCCCACGCTCGCACCCTGCGGCGCCAGCGTCGCGGGGTCCAGCACGGTGAGGGCACCCGGTGTGGAAGCCAGGAGCCGCTTCCCGTCGGGTGTCACCGCGAGCCCCGTTACGCTGAGCGAAGACGGAGTGCCTGCCGGCGCCAGCGTCTGCCCGTCCAGCACCATCAGGCCGCCCGGGGAGAGTCCCACGTACACGCGGCTTCCGTCGGGAGACACCGCCAGGGCCGCGGGCACACTCGAGATCTCCGTTGAGGTACCCGTAACGGCCAGCGTGGCAGCGTCGACCCGGATCACCGATTGGCCTATGGTGCCCAGCAGCAGCGAGCGGCCGTCGGGTGTGGCGGCCAGCGCCCCGAGCATCGTCCCCGATGGATTGAACGTCCCGGCGTAGGCGCCCCATTCCACCTTCACACCGGCCGTGGCGGCCTGGTTTCCGTTGACGGCCGTGAGGGTGTACGCGGTGGCCAGCGGCGCGGCGGCGGTGGGCGTCACGGTGGTGGAGCCGCTGGCGGCGAGCGTGCCGCTCACCCCCGAGACGGTGCAGCTCTCGGCCAGCAGCGTGGCCCAGCTCAGCTCCAGCGCAACGCTCACCGCCTCCCCCTGCACCGTCACCCGCGGCGCGCCGCCGAAGCTCGTGATCACCGGCGGAACGTGCCAGGTGGCAGAGGTGCAGACGTTCTCGGAGTTGTAGGCCTTGAGTGTGTAGCTGTGCTGCAGCGGCCACTCCATCACCTTCGAGCCGCTGGGGGTGAGCTCCTCGCTCACGCCGCTGATCTCGCAGCGGACCGCGTTGCGGGTGGTCCACCTCAACGTGAGCGACGGCGCCGTGGCCGACCCTCCCATCGTACCCTCGAAGACGGTGATCACCGGCGCGGGGGCCTCCACCGTCACCGTGCTCTGGCACTGCGCGGCGTACGTCTGCCCCGCCACCGTCTCGGTCACCTGCAGGGTGAAGGTGGTGGTCTGCCGCAGCGACAGCGGGGTGGCGGCGGGCGGATACGAACCCTGGCTGGCGAACGGCGGCTGGCCGGCGGCAGGCGCCACCACCACCCCGGTCTGCGGCGTGTAGAACTCGATCTGGTAGGTGGCCCCCGGCGGCCCCGACCACCCCAGCGTAGGCCCGCCGCCCTGCGGAACCATGACCGGCGTGGCCCAGAACGACACGTTCCCCCAGCCGCTGGGGAACTTGGTCAGCGGTAGATCCACCGACGGGCAGGCGGGAGGGGAGCATCCTCCACTCCCCTCCATCACCGTGACCCGTGACGCGCCGGGAGCGCGGTTCACCTGCACCTGGTTGAGCGAGAAGGCCAGCGAGCCGCCGGCGGGAACGGTGCCGCCGCCGTGCGGGGGGAGAAAGGTCCAGGTGGCTTCGCCCGCCGGGTAGCTCACGGTGGGCACGGGCCACCCCGGCGGCGGCACCGGCACGATCCCTGTGGGGTCGGGGGTGAGCTCCGTCGCGCCCAGCCCCACCGGGAGGGTGATGGACATGCCCTGCAGGGTGACCGGAGCCGTGGTGGCGTTGGTGGCCAGGACCGTGAGCGTGGCCGGCGACAGCCCGCCGGTGGCCGCGCTGGCCTGCAGCGGAAA
>DASWMA010000052.1:0-11425 GCA_036399995.1 Longimicrobium sp.
CCGAAGCACCCTCCGCCCCCGTGGCGGCCGTGAGCTGCACGGCCAACGTGCGGCAGGGGGCGCTCGCCTGCTCGCCTGCCGCGGCGCCGTCCGCCGGTGGCGCGCGGTTCACCGTGGTGGGCGGGCAGGACCTGAACGTGAAGCTCACCTCCAGCAACGTCGTCTACAGCACGGCCGACGGCGGCGTCCTGTCGGCCGACATCACCGTGCAGAACCTGCTGGGGCAGAAGGCGATGGGGGGCGACAGCGCCATCCGCGTCTTCTTCCACCTGACGCCCGTGGTGACCGACGGCACCGGCCAGGTGACGGTGCGCAACGCCGACGGCAGCGACGCGTTCACCGGCAGCCGCCAGCCGTACTTCGCCTACGAGGGCACGCTGCAGCCCGGTGAGACCTCACAGCCGAAGCGGTGGGAATGGAGCGTCCCCGCGTCGGTGGGGCAGTTCGTCTTCACCCTCTACGTGGACGCGCCGCTCGCCGACCGCTCGCCCGGCGCGGGGCTGGCCTTCCGCACCATCAGTGCGCAGGGGCAGAACGTCTGCGGCGTCACGCTCGACGCCGAGGGGTGGTGCTGGGGCCACACCGCCTGGGGGCAGCTGGGCGCCGGGCCCGAGTGGTTCGCGCAGGGCGTCACCTATCGCCCCGTGCGCGTGCAGAACGGACCGTGGGATGCGATCACGGTGGGCGACCACGGCGCCTGCGGGCTCAAGCAGGGCGCGGCGTGGTGCTGGGGGAACGACCTCGACGGCGGGCTGGGCACCGGGAGCGTGAGCCGCGGCTGCGGCGGCACCAACGAGAACATCAACATCGGCTGCTCGCCCGTGCCGGTGAAGGTGACCGGCGAGTTCAGCTTCGAGCAGCTCACCGGCGGGCCCGAGGTGCACTTCCTCCAGATCTCCGCCGGCGGCAACCTGAGCCGCGACTTCGGGAGCGACTTCTCGCGCTTCACCTGCGGCGTAAATCCGGGCGGCCAGGCGTTCTGCTGGGGGAGCGACGGCCTGGGCACGCTGGGCGACGGCCGCCAGTACCCGCTGGCCAACCCCGCGCCGCAGCGGGTGCTGGGCGAGCGCGTCTATCGCAAGGTCACCGCCGGCTACCGGCACGCCTGCGCCATGGACGAGCAGGGGAAAGCGTGGTGCTGGGGGAAGGGGATCTCGGGCGAGCTGGGCTACGCCCCGCCCGACGGCGAGATCTCGGCCACCCCCGGGGCGGTGCAGGGGGGGCACACCTTCCTGCAGATCGCGGCGGGCGCGGCGCACACCTGCGGCGTCACCACCGCGCTCCAGGTCTGGTGCTGGGGCTCCAACGGCCACGGCCAGCTGGGGACCGACGACGTCACTACCACCTGCAACGGGTTCCTCTGCTCGCTCACGCCGGTGCGGGTCGAGAGCGAGCTCCCATTCGTGCAGGTGGCCGCAGGCCAGTTCCACACCTGCGCGCTGACGGCGGAGGGCGACGCGTGGTGCTGGGGGCGCGAGTGGCTGGTGGGGCGCGGTCCGGAAGTCAGCGGCTCGGTGCCCTGCACGTCCAACCCCGGGATCCGCTGCATGTACACGCCGGTGCAGGCGCAGACCTCCGAGCGCTTCGTGCAGGTGGCCGCCGCCCGCAACGGCACCTGCGCCATCGGCCGCACCAGCCGCAAGGTGTTCTGCTGGGGCACCGACGGATTCGCGCTGGCCCAGGGCGTGGGCGGCCCGGTGTACGTCCCCACCCGCATCGTGGAGCCGGCGGCCTGAGGCTGACTGCGGTCGGGGGATGAAACTCGAAAGCCCTGCATCGATGCGAGATGCAGGGCCTTTTCGTGGCCGCGATCACCAGGAGGGCTCACGCAGAGCAGCAGAGCAGCAGAGAGAACTTCAGCGTTTCTCTGCTGCTCTGCTGCTCTGCGTGATATGGTTTTTCCCGCTCAGCCGGGTGCCGCGCCCGGGGCCGGCTCCACGCGCAGCCAGTGCTGCAGCAGCGCCTTCTGCTCCGCCGTGGCGTCGTCCCTCACACGGATCACCATCCGCTGCGGGGGGCCGAACTCCACCGGCAGGGTCAGGTTGATCAGCTCGTCGCGGCGGAACACGGTGAGGGTCACGGTGGAGCCCGGTGCGCGCTCCTGCAGCCGCGCGGTCAGCGACATCGCGTCCACGCGAATCCCGTCCAGCGCCACCAGCTCGTCGCCCGCGTTCACCCCGGCGCGCCACGCGGCGGACCCCACGAAGACGTTGCCGACCACCTGTTTCGCGCCTTCCATCTTCCACTGGAAGCCCACCCGCACCTCGCGCGGCGCCTGCGCCCCCGGTTCCGCGGCCGTCGGCTGCGGCGCCTGTCCCGCGGCGGACGATCCGGCGGCGGTCGAACCGGAGGACGCGGCGGCTCCGGCCGCGCCCATACGCGCCTCGTGCGCCGGGAGCAGCTCCAGCCCCGCCGCGGCCAGGTGCGGGCCGAACTCGAGCTCCGTGGGGGTGCGCAGCCAGCGGTCGAACAGCGGCTTCAGATCCACGCCGGCGACCTCGCTGGCCAGCGCCTCCACCCGCCCCTCGGGAAAGCCGACGTCGGGCCGGCCGTACTCGGCCCACAGCGCGCGCATCACGTCGTCCAGCGAGCGCGTGTTGCCGGTGGCGCGGCGGATCTCCAGGTCCAGCAGCAGCCCCACCAGCGCGCCCTTGTGGTAGTACGAGATGGTGGCGTTGGGCGAGTTGGCGTCGGGGCGGTAGAACTTGATCCACGCGTCGAAGCTGGCGTCCTCCAGCGGCTGCACCAGCCGCCCGGGGATGTTCAGCAGCCGCGTGACCTGCTCGGCCTGCTTGTCGAGGTAGCGCTGCTGCGGCAGGATCCCCGCGCGGCGCAGGATCACGTCCGTGTAGTACGTCGTGAGCCCTTCCACCACCCACAGCTCGCGCGTGTACGCCTCGCGCACGTAGTCGAACGGGCCCAGCACGGCGGGGCGGATCCGCTTCCCGTTCCAGGCGTGGAAGAGCTCGTGCGCCACCAGCCCCAAAAAGGCCTCGTACCCCTGCCCGCGGAACGCCCAGCGGTCGGCGACCAGGACGGTGCCGTCGCGGTGCTCCAGCCCCCCCGAGCCGCCGGGGGTGAGGTGCAGGATGATGGTGTACGCCGCGTACGGCAGCTCGCCGAAGAACGCCTTCTCGGCGCGCACGATGCGGGTGGTGTCGGCGATCAGCTGCGTGGGGTTGTAGTTGCCGCGCCCCCAGATGGCGAAGCGGTGCGGCACCCCGTCCACCTCGAAGTCGAACACCGGGTGCGTGCCGATCTCCAGCGGGCTGTCGGCCAGCTCGTCGTAGTGCGCCGCGCGGAAGGTGTTGGCGCCCGTCTGCGCCAGCGAGGTGGTGGTCTTCCACCCCTGCGGCGCCTGCACCTCCAGCGCGATCTCTTCGCCCTGGCGCCCCTCCAGGTACATGAACGCGCTGGGGCCGCTGATGAAGGCGTGGCTCGCGTCCATGTGGCTGGTGCGCACCGACAGCTCGTCGGCGTGGACCAGGTAGCGCGCCACCAGCCGTCCGTCGGCGGGGGCGTCCACCAGCCAGGTGTTCTTGTCGACCCTGGCGTGCGCGAGTGGCCGCCCGGAACCGTCGGCGGCCGCGAAGGTGACCACGTTGCGCGGGAACTCACGCATCAGGTACGACCCCGGCGTCCAGCTCGGCATCACCACCCGCGCGGGGCCGGTCACGCCGTCGGCCTCGAGGTCGACCAGGAAGTGGTGGGTCTGCGGCTCGGGAAGACGCAGGCGGTAGGTGATCGCCATCAGCGGCGGCGCTTCGGCCTGGTCTTGCGCCGGCGGCCCTTCCACAGCAGCGCGGCGGCCGCGCCGGCCAGCGCGCCCGCGACGATCGCCGCGGGGTTGAAGAAGCGGCCGGCGCCGCTCTCCTTCAGGATGCTGCCGGCCATGAACACCATGTTGGCCGGGCGCTCGGCCAGGCGCCGCATCAGGTACGGGTACCAGCTGTCGCCGAAGGGGACGTACACGCGCACGTTGTATCCCTCCTCGCGCAGCCGCGTCTGCAGGTCGCGGCGCACGCCGTACAGCATCTGGAACTCGAAGCCGTCCTTGGAGATCCCCTTCTCGAACACGAAGTGCCGCGCGCGCTCGATGATCGCCTCGTCGTGGGTGGCGATGGCCGGGTAGTGCCCGGCCTCGAGCAGGCGCTCCATCTCCTGCACGAACATCCGGTCGGTGTCGGCCTTGTCCTCGTACGAGATGTCGGGCGGCTCCTTGTAGGCGCCCTTCACCAGGCGGATGCGCGAGCCCAGCTTCAGCATCCGCTCCAGGTCGTCGGGGGTGCGGTGCAGGTAGCTCTGCAGCACGGTGCCGGTGTTGTGGAAGCCGTCGGCCCACAGCTCCTCCACCAGCGCCACGGTGCGCTCGGTATAGTCGCTGCTCTCCATGTCGAGCCGCACGAAGATCTCGCCCTGGCCGTCGCCCAGCTCGCGGGCGCGCTGCAGCACCAGCTCGATGTTGGCGCGGCAGAACGCCTCGTCCAGGTCCAGCCCGAACTGCGAGGGCTTCACGCTCACGTTGGCGTCGATCCCGGTGCGCTTGATCGTCTCGAGGATGCGGATCACCATGTCGGTGGCCGCCGTGGCCTCCTCGCGGGTCTTCACGCTCTCGCCGAGGAAGTCGAGCGACACGCTGAGCCCCGCGGCGTTCAGCGCGCGCGCCGCCTGCACGGCTTCCTCGAGCGTGTCGCCGGCCACGAAGCGCTGGGCCAGGCTGCGCGACACCGGGGTGCGGGTGATCACGTTCTTGGCGGTCTGGCTCTCGCTGAGCTTCAGGAGGCTTTCCTTGAGCATCTCGCTGGGTTCCGGGATGGTTCGGGTGCGTCGCGGAAGACGCTCAGGCGTCCGCCGCCTCGGCCGCGCGGCGGCGGATGGTCTCGTCCAGGATCTCACGCACGCGCGCCAGCGTCATCGCCTCGGCCGTCGCGCGCGCCTCGTCTTCGGTGGCGGCGGCCAGCAGGTCGCCCGTCTCCAGGTGCCCCATCACCGCGCTCCCGGTCTGCGCCCAGCGGACGAAGACCAGGTAGGCGCTGAACGGGGCCGCCGGGTCGCCGCTCTCGTCGATCTCCACGCCGGCGGTGTACGGCTCGCCGTCGCACCCCTCGAAGGCGGCGGCGCGCCCGTGCACCGCCTGGTAGCCGCCGAGCGTGTCGTCGGTCACCCCCTCGGGGGTCACGGGGTTCAGGCGGTCTTCTGCGCTGGCGTACTTCATGGGCGGGCAAGTTACGGGTGTGCTGGGGAGACCGAAAGTACGCAGTGCGCGGCACGGAACCGTGCATTGCACAGTCTCTGAACATTCTGTCGGGCGTGTTCGCCGCCGAGGCGCCGAACCGGGCTGCGCGCGCGGTAGGGCACGGTACGACTGTGCCCAACCGCGCCGGGCCACCGCCGCGCCGGCCGTCCGAGCGATTGGTCGACGTCCGTCGAGCGCGGCGGCGTCCCGGCCCTCCGGGCGCGCATCCCTCACGCAGAGGTGGGGCCGAAGTGCCGGTGCGGCCGCCAGCCACCGCCATCCGCGGGTCCATCCGCCGTCCAGGCCGCCGCCCCCATCCGCCGGTTGAAACCGGCGGCTGAAAGCACCGAAGCCCGCCTTCGCGGACTGCACGCCGTCGTCCGCGCGCCGCCCCAGCATCACGCCAGCCGCTACGATCTCTGCCACGCGCACGGACATCGACCCGCGTCACCCCCTCCCCCGCGTCCAGCGGGGGAGGGGGCCGGGGGGAGGGGGCCAGCCGCGGCATGCGCCGATCCCCGTCCACCCACACGTCACCAACAAAAGTCACCCCCTTCTCCCGCAGTTCGCGAGAAGTGGCCGGGGGATGAGGAATGAGGGGGCCGCGTTGCCGCCCCGCGCGCCGACGTCTACGTTCCGCCGCTGGTCATCCTCCGCCCCACGACACCCGATTCCGGCGAACCGACAGCATGCGCGCGGCGATCTTCCACGAGCACGGCGGGCCCGAGGTGGTTCGCATCGAAGAGGTGCCCCAGCCCCGGCCCGGCCCCGGCGAGGTGCTGGTGCAGGTGAAGGCCGCGGCCCTGAACCACCTGGACCTGTGGGTGCGCCGCGGCCTTCCCATCGAAACCACCATGCCCCACATCGGCGGCAGCGACGTCTCGGGCATCATCGCCGGGGTGGGGGAGGGGGTCGACGTGGCGCGGGTGGGCGAGCGCGTGGTGATCAACCCCAACCTGTATGACGGCACCTGCGAGTGGTGCCGCCGCGGCGAGCAGTCGATGTGCGTGAAGTACCGCATCCTGGGCGAGCACACCAACGGCGGCTTCGCCGAATACGTCACCGCCGCCGCCGCGCACGCCTACCGCCTGCCGGACGGCTACGCCTTCGAAGACGCCGCCGCGCTCCCCATCGCCTACATGACCGCCTGGCGGGCGCTGCACTCCCGCGCGCGCCTGCAGCCGGGTGAGGACGTGTTCGTGGTGGGTGCCAGCGGCGGCACCGCGCTGGCGTCGGTGCAGATCGCCATCCTGATCGGCGCCCGCGTGTTCGCGCTCACCAGCGGCGCGGAGAACGTGCAGCGGCTGCGCGACCTGGGCGCGTCGTTCGTCTACGACCGCGCGGCGGACGGGGACTGGGGGAAGGCGCTGCAGCGCGACACCGGCGGGCGCGGCGTGGACGTGGTGGTGGAGAGCGTGGGCGCGGCCACGTGGAAGGGGAGCATCCGCGCGCTGGCGACGGCGGGGCGGCTGGTCACCTTCGGCGCCACGGCGGGGCCGAAGGTCGACATCGACATCCGCGCGCTGTTCTGGCGCCAGACCACGGTGATGGGCACCACCATGGCCAGCAACGCCGAGTTCGAGCAGATGCTGGATGCGGCTTTCAGCGGCCGCCTGCGCCCGGTGATCGACAGCGTGATGCCGCTGGACCAGGCCCGCCAGGCGCACGAGCGGCTCGAGTCCGGCGGCCAGTTCGGCAAGATCGTGCTGGTGCCGTGAACGGCTCCGCACGACGTGTGGCGTCCGTCGGCCTCCATCGCGTCGCCGGAGGTCGCCCGCGGTGAAGGTCGCCGCGTACCAGGCGCCGCTCCTGCCCGCGGGCTCGATGGAGGCCCTCCCCCTGATCCGCGAGCGCATCGACTGGTGCGAATCCGCCGGGGTGGAGATCCTCTGCTGCCCCGAGGGCGTGCTCGGCGGCCTGGCCGACTACGCGCTCGATCCCGCCGCCATCGCCATCGACGTGGAGGGCGGAACGCTCGCCGAGGTCCTGGCGCCGCTCGCGAGCCACACCGTCACCACCATCCTGGGCTTTACCGAGCGCGGGCGGGACGGGCGGCTCTACAACTCTGCCGTGGTGTTTCACCGCGGATCCGTCGCAGGCGTGCACCGGAAGCTCCATCCCGCCATCAACCGCTCCGTCTACGCCGCCGGTGACGCGACGCCCGTGTTCACCGTGGGTGAGCTGACGTTCGGCATCGTCATCTGCCGCGACTCCACCTTTGCCGAACCGGCCAGACGGATGGCCGCACACGGAGCGGCAGCCCTGTTCATCCCCACCAACAACGGCCTCCCTCTCCCGAAAGGCGGCGCCGAGCTGGTGCAGGAAGCCAGGGCCTGCGACATCGCCCGCGCGACGGAGAACCGCATGTGGGTGATCCGCGCCGACGTCGCGGGACGGGCGGGGGAGCTCGTGGCGCACGGGTCCTCGGGGATCGTCGCTCCGGACGGGTCGGTTCTGGCAGCCGCCCGCCCGCTCGCGCCCGACCTCGTCGTCGCGGAGATCGACCCCACTCACCGTCCACGGAGCGGGTGAAATCCTCAGCTGTTCTCTGTAGCTGTTCTCTGTGTCTCTGTGCCTCTGTGTGAGACCCCGGCGATCTCGGAGTCCGCGACCGTCCCGCCTCCCAGCAGCGACAAACCTGCTGCACGCATGCCCACAAACGCCGAGTCGGCGCCCTCCCGGAAACCGGGTCGGGCGCCGACTCTGTGGTGTGGCTCTGCCGTCGGGTGGGGCGAGACGCTTACGACCCCGCGTCGTCCTCGTCGTCGTCCGCTCCCCCCGCGGAGGCCCCGGCGCCGCCGCCGGACCCGCCCTCATCCACCTTGCGGACGTCGCTGGCGCGCGGGCCCTTGGGGTCGTCGGTGATCTCGAACTCCACCCGGTCACCCCGCTTCAGGCTCTTGAAGCCCTCCATCTGGATCACCGAGTGGTGCACGAACACGTCCTTCCCGCCGTCGTCGGGCCGGATGAAGCCGTACCCCTTGTCGTCCTTGAAGAACTCCACGACCCCAGTCTGTCTCGCCATGCCTTCCTGCCTCGCGGGGGGACGGAACCGGTCCCAGGTGCCGCCGGCGCGTCGTCCCGTCCAACGGCGCTCCGGAACGTTCTTTCGACGCCACGTCTAGCAAAAGGTGTTCCCGCTCAGGCACCACGCGGCGGGCGCGCGGCCCCCGTCAGCGTGAGGATCGCCACCTCGGGACGGCACAGGAAGCGCACCGGGATGTGCACCGTGCCCACCCCCCGCGAGGTGTAGACCTGCGTCCACGGCCGGCGCCGCAGCCCCTCCTCGTACAGCTCGTCGTGCACCGCCGGGTTGCGCAGCGCGCCCACCCACGGCAGCCGCACCTGCCCGCCGTGCGTGTGCCCGCTCACGATCAGGTCCACGGCGTCGTAGTCGCGCCGGGCGCGCTCGGCCTGGTCGGGGTCGTGGGCCAGCAGCAGGGTGAAGTCGCGCTCGTCGGGCGGCGGCAGCACGCTCATGTCGGGATCGCCGTGGGAGAAGTCATCCACCCCCGCCACGCAGAAGCGCGCCTCGTCGATCTGGTGCACCACGGCGCGGTTGGTCAGGTCTTCCACCACCGGGTGCGAGGCCACGTCGCGGTGCCAGGTGTCGATCCCCACGATGTGGTCGTGGTTCCCCGGCACGGCATAGACGCCGAACGGCGCGCTCAGGCAGTCGAGCGCCTGCAGCACGCGGCAGAACCCCGGCGCGTCGTCGGCCGCGAAGTCGCCGGTGAGCGCCACCAGGTGCGGGTGCTCGTCCATCGCCATCCGGCACGCGCGGCGGATGATGGACATGGGCGTGCCGTCGCCCGCGTGCATGTCGGTGAGCAGCGCGATGCGGAACCCCTCCAGCGCCGGGTGCAGGCCGCCCACGTGGATCTTCGTGCGCGTCACCTGCAGCCAGCGCGGCTCCACCAGGAAGGCGTACGCCCCCAGCGCCCCCGCCGTCGCCAGCGCCGCGGCGGCCAGCTTCTCTCGATTCTTCATGCCCAACGAAAGCGCAATCGACAGACCAGAGACGTCCGCGCGGCCCGCGGGGCCCTCACCCTGGCGTCCAGGCGCGACTGCGTCGCGTCCTGGACGCCTGTCCCTCTCCCAAAAACAGCCTGGGAGAGGGACCCGGGGGCGCTTCGCGCGGCGACTTCATCGCGGAGACAGGCAGCAGTTCTCCCCCTCCGCCAAGCGGTTTGCGGGAAGGGGGCGGGGGAGATGGCTCGCCGCGGCCGCGCGGAAACCTCCTTTCCGCACCGATGCCTTCTCACCCTGGGATGCCGAGGGGCTCCGTGCCATGGCCTCTTCATGGGCAGCCAGGAGCCTCGCGCAGTTTGCGAGGCTTTTCGTAGTTGTTGCTGCGGCTTCAGCCGCCGGGGGAGGATTCCGCCGGAGCGCTCCGCACCCCGCGAGCGGTGAGATCGGCATCCGCGCAGATCCCGACTTGCCCCAGCACAAGCCTTGCGTGCACATTGCCGCCCGCCGCGGCGTTTCCCCGGCACATTCGATCGAGACAATCCGTTCTCCCACATAGAACCAAGGAGACCCTCGTGGCCACCGTCACGACTCCCGCCGACGACCTTGCCATCCTGGGCAGCGCGCCCGTGCAGGCGCTGCTGGGCGACCTGAGCGACTCCGTGCGCGTGAGCGACGGCACGCTGGAGCTGGTGAGCGAAGACGCCCTGCGCGCCGGCGGCATCGACCGCCTGGTGCACGCCGCCGTGTTCGGCGCCGACGCCGACGTGCGCGACAGCGCCCGCTGGGCCATCGGCGAGGCGGGCCGCCTGCTGGGCGTGGCCCCCGCGTCGATCCACGACCTGTACATGGCCCGCGGCCGCGGCGAGGTGAGCGGCTTCACCGTGCCGGCGATGAACGTGCGCGCGTCGAGCTTCGACACCGCGCGCGCCCTGTTCGGTGCCGCGCGCGACCTGAAGGTGGGCGCGCTGATCCTGGAGATCGCCCGCAGCGAGATCGGCTACACCGACCAGCGCCCCGGCGAGTACGTGGCGGTGATGACCGCGGCGGCCATCAAGGAGGGGTGGACGGGCCCGCTCTTCATCCAGGGCGACCACTTCCAGCTCAACGCCAAGAAGTACAAGGCCGATCCCAACGCCGAGATGCGGGCGGTGAAGGACCTGATCAAGGAGGCGCTGCACGCCGGCTTCTACAACATCGACATCGACACCAGCACCCTGGTCGACCTGGAGCAGGAAGGGCTCGACGCCCAGCAGGCCCTCAACTTCCGCCTGAGCGCCGAGCTGACCGCCTACGTGCGCCACTACGAGCCCGAGGGCGTGACCGTCTCCATCGGCGGCGAGATCGGCGAGGTGGGCACCGAGAACAGCACCCCCGAGGAGCTGCGCGCCTACATGGACGGCTACAACCGCGAGCTCGCACGCCTGTCGGAGAAGCAGGGCGGGGGGCAGCTGGCGGGTCTCAGCAAGATCAGCGTGCAGAGCGGCACCAGCCACGGCGGCGTGGTGCTCCCCGACGGGAGCATCGCCGACGTGGCGATCGACTTCGAGACGCTGCGCAGCCTGTCGCAGATCGCGCGCGACGAGTACGGGCTGTCGGGCGCGGTGCAGCACGGCGCCAGCACGCTGCCGCAGAGCGCGTTCGGCACCTTCCCCGACGTGGAGACGGCCGAGATCCACCTGGCCACCAACTTCCAGAACCTGCTGTACGACAACGTGCCCGCCGAGCTGCGCGAGCGGATGTACGAGCACTGCCGCCAGAACTTCCCCGACGAGCGCAAGCCCAGCGACACCGAGGAGCAGTTCATCTACAAGGCGCGCAAGAAGGCGCTGGGTGCGTTCAAGCGCGAGCTGTGGGAGCTGCCCGAGGGCGAGCGCGAGAAGGTGCGCGGCGTGCTGCGCCAGACCTTCGAGTTCCTCTTCCGCACGCTGCGCGTGAACGACACGCAGGAGACGGTGAGCCGCTTCGTGAAGGTCCCCGAGGTGCGCCGCTCCGGCCCCGCCGCGCTCCGCATCAAGGCCGGCGCCGACGACTGGGACCTGTCGGACTGATCCGGAGCGATCCGGGTCCGCCGGACGGATCGCGGAGGGACGAACAGCGGGAGATACAGAGAGCGGGCGGGCCGGGGGACGGTCCGCCCGCTCGCGTTGGGGGCCCCCACCCCCGGCTCGCCGAGGCTCGCCACCCCCTCCCCCCAAAACAGCCGGGGGGAGGGGGTGA
>DASWMA010000053.1:0-2913 GCA_036399995.1 Longimicrobium sp.
CGCGTCGGCGCTGAACAGCGACCCCACCATCGCCGCGCCGAAGGCCAGCATGAGGGCCGGCAGCATCAGCTTCATCCCCAGGAAGTCCACCGCCTGCGCGCCGCTGGGCATGTCGGCGAACATGTGCGTGAAGTTGCCTCCCACCGCCGCCGCGTTGCGCCCCAGGGTGAGCCCCAGCAGCACCAGCCCCAGCAGCGCCCCCGTCTTGGCGAAGGTGAAGATCCGCTGGATCCACTTGGCCTCGCGCAGGCCGCGCATGTTCACGAAGGTGAGCAGCGCAATCACCGCGATCCCCACCACCCGCTGCGGCGAGAGCCCCAGCTCGATCGTCCCCCCCGGCACCGGCACCTTGCCGAAGCTCACGAACAGGTCGGGCGACACGGCGGGGATGAACACGCCCAGGAAGCGCGAGAACGCCACGGCCACGGCGGCGATCGTCCCCGTCTGGATCACCATGAACAGCGTCCAGCCGTAGAGGAAGCCGGGAAGGTGCCCCAGCCCCTCGCGCAGGAACACGTACTGCCCGCCGGCCCGCGGCATGGCCGCCGCCAGCTCGCCGTAGCTCAGCGCGCCGAACACCGTGATCAGCAGGGTGGCCACCCACACCAGCAGCAGCCCCCCCGGCGAGTTCATGGTGCGCGCGATGTCGGCCGAGACGATGAAGATCCCCGAGCCGATCATCGACCCCACCACCAGCAGCGTGGCGTCCATCAGCGTCAGGCTGCGCTTGAACTCGCCTTCGGTGCTGGTGCGGGCGGGGCGCGCCGGGGTCTCGGCGGGTACGGTGGGCGGCATTTCGCGTTCCTGGGGTGGGGTGAGGGAGATCGGTGGCGTGCCGGGCCGCGTCCTTTGCGGAACGCGGCGCCGGAGCCGGGCGGGCGAGGGCCCGGCGAGGGTCAGATCGTGAGCGTCACGTCGGTCTTGGCGGCCACGGCGCGGTTGGTGGCCAGGTCGCGCGCGGGGTTGAACTTCCAGTCGCGCGCGGTGCGCTTCAGCTGCTCGTCGTAGCCGCGGTTGCCGGTGGGGGTCAGCACCTCCACCTCGGTCACGTCGCCGCGCTCGTTCACCGTCAGGCGCAGCACCACGTCGCGGCTGGCCATCCCCCGCGGCCGGTTGGGGGGGATCAGCAGCAGGTCGGTCACCGGCGGCGAGATGCGGCTGCTGCCGCCGTTGGTGCCGCTGGTGCCCCCGTCGCCCAGGCCCTCCCCCCTCCCGTTGCCGGGCCCCCTGCCGCCGCCGCGTCCACTGCCCGATCCGCCGCCGTCGCCGGGGCCTTCGCCCTGTCCGCCACCCGGCCCCGCGGCCGGGCCGGGGGTGGGCGCCGGCGGAGCCGGAGCGGGCGGCGCCGGCCGGGGCGTCTCCACGGGCGGGGTGACCACCGGCGGCGGAGGCGGCGGTACCGGCGGAACCAGCTCGGTCGGGTCCGGCGGTACGGGCGTGGGCGGAGGCGGCGGGGGAGGAGGAACCTCGTAGTAGCTTACCTGTTCACCTCCGCCCCCGCCACCCCCGCCGCCGCCGCCCGTGCGGCCGCTCAGCCCATCCTGGCTGTCGCCCTCGCCGGCCAGCAGGATCGTCTGGCGGAAGGAGAAAACGAGCAACACCACCAGCGCGGCGTGCACCAGCACCGCCACCAGCGTGGCCATGGCCGACGGGCGACCCCCCTTCCGGTTCCTGCCGACCACCTCGAACACGCGCTCGCCGCTCCGCTCATCTGCCCGCCGACCACCGGCGGGAACGCCTGATGATACCGCGCTCACCCGCTCCGGGTTTCCACCGCCGGGGAGCGCTCCACCCGGAAGGCGTGCACGGCCGGTGCCGCGGGGAGTCGTGCTAGACCATGCGGCTCCACTCGGCGCGGCACTGCGCCCGCCACGCACCTGCCTCGCGCACCACCACGCAGAGGTGCCCCGACCAGCTGGCGGACTGCTGGGTGACCAGGTTGAATGCCGCCGTGTCGGGTGACCACGCGTCCATCGGCCCCACCTCGAAACGGTAGGGATCGACCCACCCCGGCGGCACGGTGGAGTAGTCGGCCCCCACCCCGCCGTGGAAGCGCGTGGGCGGGCACGCGCCAGCGGCCACCACCCGCCGGCCGGGGCGGTCCAGCAGGGCCGCCACCTCGCGATCGGGGCCGCCGCCGCGGGTGAACACCACGCAGCGCACGCCCGTGCCCACGCGCTCGTTGTTGCGGACGCTCTCGAGGGCGGCGCGGTAGATGGCCACCTGCTCGCCGCGCGAAAAGCGGGCGGCGCTCCGCTCGATCGCGAGCTGCGCCAGCTCCACGCGTACGCCGGGGCCCACCGTAACCCGCCGGGCGACCTGGTAGACGGGCGCGCCGTTCAACGGGCGAGACACGGAAAGCGTCACGTCCACGGTGGCGGTGTCGTTGAAGCGGCGGTCGTACTCTCGCCCGAAGCGCAGCAGGCGCGCCGCGCGGGCCAGCGCGCTCGCCGCCGGGCCGGGGCCGTGGACGCACAGCAGTTCCACCGCGCCCGATGGCTGCACCTGCAGGCGAACGCGCGCGGTGAGCGTGTCGAAGTCCCGCGAGGCCACGCGCATGGCCACGAACGCCGAGTCGGCAAGCACCGTGAGGCGCCACGCCGGCAGGTGGAGCGCCCTGCCGGGTGGCAGGTTGGCGGGGCAGGCGGGCTGCGCGGCGGCGGGCCGCACCCACGCGAGCGTCACCATGGCGAGCAGACAGAAGAATCGTCGCATGCTTCCCTCCTTGTTGCCGGGTGACAGGGAGCCGAAACCCATCACCCAGAACGACCGGCCAGACCGAAACACGACGACCGGCCACCGGATCCGGAAATGCAGTGCTTCGCGCGGCATCGCTGAAATGTCACACGGAGCAACGGAGGGAACGGAGAACTACATCGCAGTTCCTCCGTTCCCTCCGTTGCTCCGTGTGAC
>DASWMA010000054.1:0-1733 GCA_036399995.1 Longimicrobium sp.
GCGTGCGCTCGGCGCACGACCCGGCGGTGGCGGGGCGCGGAGCCCTGCCCGGCCGCGGGAGCGGGTCAGGCGGTCAGCAGTTCACCACGATGCCGGTGAGGTCCGGGTTGGTCGACAGCTGCTGCGGACTCGGGTACGGCGTCCCTGCCTCGACCGCCTTCTTGAAGCCGTACACCGTCACGCCGCACAGGGCACCCGCGGACCTGAGCGCGGCCACCAGGTCGCTCGCGAACGTGGCCACCTCGGGCGACACCGCGTAGATCAGCAGCGGACCCTTGAAGCTCTTCGGCACTCCCTGCTGGAGCACCACGACGAAATCGGTGGGGCTCCACGCCCACACGCCGTCTGCGTCGCCGAAGTCGGCGCCAGCCTGGTGCGCCGCGACGCAAAGCGGCTCGCCTGGCGCCATGTTGCCGAGCGACTGCGTCAGCTGGGCGCTCGCGGCCGCCTGGCTGTCTTCCGCTCCGAGCAGGATCACGGTTCCCCAGGCGGCGGCGGAAGGCAGCGACAGGCTGGCCCGGATCGCCAGGTCGTGCGTGCATGCGATGATCATCGTTCTCTCCATTCATGTGAGGTGAGGATCCGGCGGCTCACCCTGGCCGCCGCCGGTTCGTGCGGCCGACGTGATGACGTGGTCCGGCCGTCAGCGTGCTGGCGGCATGGGCGGCCCCCGGGGGCCCCGGGACGGGCGCCGGGGTGCGGCGGCAGGTGGAATGGAGCGCATCGTCGGATCTCTCCCCCCGTGGATCGAAACGGGCGTTCCGCCGGAAGGGGGCGATCCCCCACCCCCACCTTCCGTTCCCGCCGTGGGCGGCAACCGGGTTGCGCCGATCCGGAACGCGCCATAACCTTGGGGCGCAACCTTCAATGAGCTTTGCCATTTGATTTCACAGCCCCTTTTTTCATCACTGTGATCTCTATCCAACTCCTGGGTGATCCGCTTCTTCGCGGCCCTGGCGGGCCGATAACCGGCCGCGCCGCGTACCGGCGGCGGATCGCGCTCCTTTCGATCCTGGCGGCGGCGCGCGGGCGGCCGGTGGGGCGCGAGCGGCTGGTGGGGCTGCTGTGGGCCGAGCACACCACCGAGGCGGCGCGGCACACCCTCTCCGAGTCGCTGTACGTGCTGCGCAAGGAGCTGGGCGAGGCGGCGTTCGTGGTGGTGGGCGACGAGGTGGGGCTGAACCGCGAGCACGCCCGCAGCGACCTGGACCAGTTCGAGACGGCGCTGGAGGAGGGGCGGACGGAAGACGCCGTGCGGCTGTACGGGGGCCCCTTCCTGGACGGCTTCTTCGTGCCCGGGGCGCTCGAGTTCGAGCGCTGGGCCGAGGGCGAGCGCGACCGGCTGGCCCGCGTCTTCGCGGGCGCGCTGGAGCAGCTGGCCGAGCGCGCCGAGGCCGCCGGCCGGCCGCTGGACGCCGCCGGGTGGTGGCGGAAGCTGGCCGCGCACGACCCGTTCAGCTCGCGCGTGGCGCTGCGCCTGGCGCAGGCACTGCGCGACGGGGGCGAGCACGCCGCCGCGCTGCGCCACGCCGAGAGCCACGCGGCGCTGCTGCACGCCGAGCTGGGCGTCGGCCCCAACGCCGAGCTCGCCGCCTTCGTCGCGCGCCTGCGCGCCGACCGGGTGCCCCTGCTCCCCCGCCCCGCCGCGCCTCCCGCCCCGTCCATGGCGGCCGAGCCCGGGGTTCACACCGCCGCCGCCGGGCCGGCCGGCTCGGCGGAGGACGAGGCTCCGC
>DASWMA010000055.1:0-1960 GCA_036399995.1 Longimicrobium sp.
CTCTCCACCGCAGTTTCTTGGCAGCCGTAGTTCGAGCGGGAACATGTCCTTTTTTCCACTAAACCCTCCGCCCAGTAGCCGCATGCGCCGATCAGCGAAATTTCTTGTACATGCCGTAGCGACGTCAGTAATCTCCGCGTCCCTCACCGCGAATGTGGCTGCCCAGCGCACCGCCGCCGCGAGCGCATCCGCCGGCGCGCTGCGCTCGGCGCCGGTCTCCAACATCCGCTACGAGGTGACGTTCACGGCGGCGACGGCGCGTGACCGGTCGCTGAACGTGGCGATGACGTTCGACGCGGCGGGGCGCGAGCCGGTGCTGCTGTCGCTGCCGGTGTGGACGCCGGGGGCGTACGAGGTGAGCAACTTCTCGCACTGGGTGAGCGGCTTCGGCGCCACGCAGCGCGGCACTCCCGTGCAGTGGGACAAGGTGGACCCCGACACCTGGCGCGTGCGGCCCACCGGCGCCGGGCCCGTGACGGTGACGTTCAACTACCTGGCCGACACGCTCGACAACGCGATGGCGTGGAGCCGGCCCGACTTCGTGTTCTTCAACGGCACCAACGTCTTCCTCTACCCCGAGGGGCGCAGCCTGGAGTTCCCCGCCACCGTCACCATCCGCACCGACGCCGGGTGGAACGTGGCCACGGGGATGCGCCCCCGCGCCGGCCGCTTCACCTACGGTGAAAGCAACTACCACGACCTGGTGGACCAGCCGTTCTTCGTGGGCCGCTTCGACCTCGACAGCGCGCAGGTGGCCGGCAGGTGGCACCGCCTGGCCACCTACCCCGCCGGCCGCCTGCAAGACAGCGCGCGCGCCGACGTGTGGCGCGCCATCCGCGGGATGGCGCCGGCGCAGACGGCGGTGTTCAACCACACGCCGTGGCCCGACTACACCACCATGATGGTGTTCCCCGAGGGGTACGAGCAGGGGAGCGCGCTGGAGCACTCGCGCAGCCACATCGGCATCTACGCCTCCGTGCTGATCGGCAACCCGGTGCTGCACGACATCACCAGCCACGAGATGTTCCACTCGTGGAACGTGAAGAGCCTGCGCCCGGCCGACCTGTGGCCGTATCGCTACGACGGGTGGATGCCCACCACGTGGCTGTGGGTGAGCGAGGGGATCACCGACTACTACGCGCCGCTCACCATCACCCGCGGCGGCGTGGTGCCCGAGGCGTACCTGTGGGAGAACCTCACGGGGAAGATGGACAACGTGGGCGCCGTGCCCCCGGTCGCGCTCGAGGATGCGTCGCTCAGCACCTGGATCCACCCGCAGGACGAGACGGGGTACCTGTACTATCCAAAGGGTGCGCTCGCCGGCTTCCTGCTCGACGTGATGATCCGCGACGCCAGCAACAACGCGCGCTCGCTCGACACCGTGATGCGCGAGTTGTACGAGACCACGTACCGGCGCGGCCGCGGCTTCACCAGCCAGGAGTGGTGGGGCGCGGTGAGCCGCGCCGCCGGAGGCCGCAGCTTCGCCGACTTCAACGCGCGCTACATCGACGGGCGCGATCCGTATCCGTACGCGCAGGTGCTGCCGCTGGCCGGCCTGCGCCTGCAGGTCGACAGCGCGCGCGTTCCGCGCCTGGGCGTGAACAGCCAGGGCGACTCCACCGGCGTGGTGGTGACCAACGTGGTGGCCGGCGGGGTGGCCGCGCGCGCGGGGATCCAGGTAGGCGACCAGATCCTGCGCATCGGCGAGGTGGTGGTGAACAGCCCCGACTTCGGCCCCGCCTACCGCGCGCGCTACGGCACCGCGCCCGAGGGCACCCCCATCGCCATCGTGGTCCGCCGCGGCGGACGGGAGCTCACGCTGAACGGCACCGTGAACTTCGTGCTGGTGACCACCACCCGCATCGCGCCCGACCCGAACGCCAGCGCGAAGGCGGTCCGCATCCGCAACGGCATCGTCCGCGGCCAGACGGGCGGCGGGTGAGACGAAAGCAGCCGTCGT
>DASWMA010000056.1:0-6773 GCA_036399995.1 Longimicrobium sp.
CTCCAGCAGCTCCGGCGCGCCGGCCAGCGTCTCCTTCCAGTACTCCGCCTGCCGCCGCAGCACGTCGCCGCCCACCCACTTCCGCTGCCACGCCGCGTAGTCGGCGTACTGCACCGGGAGCGGCGGGAGCGGATCGGGCTCGCCTGCGCGGAAGGCGGCGTAGAGCGCGCTGACCTCCTGGGTGAGCACCTCCATGCTCCACCCGTCACTGACGATGTGGTGCATGGTGATCAGCAGCACGTGATCGTCGTCCGCCATCCGCACCAGCCGCCCGCGGATCAGCGGCCCGCGCGCAAGGTCGAAGGGTGCGCCCGCCTCTTCGGCGACCAGACGGCGCAGCTCCGCCCCGGCACCCGGATGGCCGCGGAGGTCGTGCTCCACGAGATGGAAGGGACTCGCCTCCGCCGGCGCGATCCGCTGCACCGCCTCGCCGTCCACCTCCGCGAAGGTGGTGCGCAGCGCCTCGTGCCGCGCGACGATCCGGTCCAGCGCCCGCCGGAGCGCCGCGTGGTCCAGATCGCCGCGCAGCCGCTCCCGCACGACCAGGTGGTACGCCGCGCCGGCGCCCTCCATCTGGTCGATGAACCACAGCCGCTGCTGCGCGAACGAGAGCGGAAGATCCGCCCCCCGCTCCACCGGCTCGATCGGCGGCAGCTCCGCCCGCGCCGCCGTCTCCAGCCCGCGCGCGAAGTCCGTCAGCACGGGGCGGACGAAGAGGTCGCCGATCGCGGCCTCCACGCCCAGCACCTGGCGTACGCGCGAGACCACGCGCACCGCCAGCAGCGAGTGGCCGCCCAGCTTGAAGAAGTCGTCGCGGCGGCCCACCCGCTCCACCTTCAGCAGCTCGGACCAGACCCCCGCCAGCACCTCTTCCACCTGGCCGACGGGCGCCTCGTACGCACGCGTGTCGAACGCGTCCGCGTCCGGCGCGGGAAGCGCCTTGCGGTCGAGCTTCCCGTTGGGGTTCAGCGGCAGCCTCTCCATCCGCACGAACGCCGCGGGAACCATGTACTCCGGCAGTTGCTCGGAGAGGTGCGCCCGCAGCGCCTCGCTCTCCAGCGGCTCGCCCACCAGGTACGCCACCAGCCGCTTCCCGCCGGCCGCGTCGTCCAGCGCCAGCACCACCGCCTCGCGCACGCCCGGGTGCGCGGCCAACCGCGCCTCGATCTCACCCGGCTCCACGCGGAAGCCGCGCACCTTCACCTGGAAGTCGGTGCGCCCCAGGTACTCCAGCGTCCCGTCGGGAATCCACCGGCACAGGTCGCCGGTGCGGTACATCCGCGCGCCGGGCTCGCCGAAGGGATCGGGGACGAACCGCTCCGCCGTCAGCCGCGCCCGGCCCAGGTAGCCGCGCGCCACCGCCACGCCGCCGATGAACAGCTCGCCCGCCACGCCGACGGGCACCGGTTCGCCCGTGCGGTCCAGCACGTAGACCATGGAGTTGTGGATCGCCCGGCCGATGGAGACGCGCTTCGCGCCGGGGGCGGACGCCCACTCGGTCACCTCGCCCGACTCCGTCGGCCCATACTGGTTGGTGAGCTCCACGCCCGGGAGCCGCTGGTGGAAGTGGCGGGCGAGCGCGGCCGATACCGCCTCGCCGCTGACCGCCACGCGCAGCAGCCCCGTGCACTGACCCGCGTCCGGATGCTCCAGGAAGAGCTGGAGCATCGAGGGGACGAAGTGCGCGTGGGTGATCCCTTCGCGCTGGATCGTCTCCACAAGGTACGCCGGGTCGCGGTGGCCGCCGGGGCGCGCCATCACCAGCCGGGCCCCCACCATCAGCGGCCAGAAGAACTCCCAGAACGAGACGTCGAAGGAGAACGGCGTCTTCTGCAGCAGCGCCTCGTCCGGCGTCATCCCGTACCGGTCCTGCATCCACGTCAGCCGGTTCACCAGGCTCCCGTGCTCCAGCATCACCCCCTTGGGGCGCCCGGTGGAGCCGGAGGTGAAGAGGACGTGCACCAGGTTCCGCGGCCCCAGTCCCTCGCGGCCGGGATTCGTCGCCGGTTGGACCGCCCACACCTCGTCGGCAGTGAGGTCGAGCACCGGGATGGCGCTCCCCGCCGACAGCGCGGCGGCGGTGGCGGCCTGCGGCGGGTGCGTCAGGAGGACGGCGGGGGCGCTGTCCTCGACCATGTTGCGGAGCCGGTCCACCGGGTAGCTCGAATCCAGTGGCACGTAGGCACCGCCCGACTTGAGGATCCCCAGCAGCCCCACCACCATCTCCACGCTGCGCTCCACGCAGATCCCCACCCGCACGTCCGGACCCACGCCCAGGGCGCGGAGGTGGTGCGCCAGCCGGTTCGCCCGCGCGTTCAGCTCCGCGTACGTCACCCGCTCGCCCTCGAACGCCACCGCCACCGAGCCCGGCGTGCGCTCGACCTGGACTTCGACGAGCTCGTGGACGCACGCTTCGCGCGGGTACTCCCGCCGCGTGTCGTTCCACTCCCGCAGCACCAGCCGGCGCTCCGCCTCGGCGAGCATCGGCAGACGGCCGACGCTCGATCCGTCGTCCGCTGCCATCGCCTCCAGGACCCGGCGCAGGTAGCCGAGCCAGCGCTCCACCGTCGCCTGTTCGAAGAGCGAGGTGGCGTACTCCACCACGCCCGTGATCCGTCCACCCGCCTCGCTGAGCGCGAGCAGCAGGTCGAACTTGGCCGTCGCCTGTGGCTCCGGCCCCGATGCCGGCTCCGGCGCCGATCCCGGGCGAGGCGCCGGCCCCAGCGGAGCCTGCGCCAGCCCCGGCAGCTCCACCTGTTCCCCCGGCGCGTTCTGCCAGACGAACATCACCTGGAAGAGCGGGCTGTGCGCCAGGCTCCGCGCCGGCTGCACCAGCTCCACCACCTGCTCGAAGGGGATGTCCTGGTTGGCCTGCGCCTCCAGCGCCCGCGCCTTCACCCGCGCCAGCGCCTCGCCCACGGCGGGAGAACCGGAGAGGTCCACGCGCAACGCGAGCGTGTTGACGAAGAAGCCGATCAGGCCCTCGATCTCGCTCCTCCCCCGGTTGGCGGTCGGGGTGCCGACCACCACGTCGTCCTGCCCCGACAGACGCGAGAGGACCGCGGCCCACCCCGCCAGCAGCGTCATGAAGAGCGTGGTGCCGTGCCGCTGGGAAAGCGCCTTCAGCCTGGCCGTCAGCTCCTCATCGAGCACCACGCCGGCGAGGGCTCCCGCGAAGTCCTGCCGCGCCGGCCGCGCGTGGTCCGTGGGCAGCTCGAGCAGCTCGGGCGCGCCGGCCAGCGTCTCGGTCCAGTACTCCGCCTGCGCCTGCAGCACCTCGCCGTCCACCCACTTCCGCTGCCATACCGCGTAGTCGGCGTACTGCACCGGGAGCGGCGGGAGCGGATCAGGCTCGCCGGCGCGGAAGGCGGCGTAGAGCGCGCCGACCTCGTGGGTGAGCACCTCCAGGCTCCACCCGTCACTGACGATGTGGTGCATGGTGATGAGAAGCACGTGATCGTCGTCCGCCATCCGCACCAGCCGCCCGCGGATCAGCGGCCCCTGCGCAAGGTCGAAGGGCGCGCCCGCCTCCTCCGTCCTCACCCGGCGCAGCTCCGCCCCGGCCCGTGCGTGCCCGCGGAGGTCGTGCTCCACGAGGTGGAAGGAGCTCGCCTCCGCCGGCGCGATCCGCTGCACGGGATCGCCGTCCACCTCCACGAAGACGGTGCGCAGCGCCTCGTGCCGCGCCACGATCCGGTCCAGCGCACGCCGGAGCGCCGCGTGGTCCAGCTCGCCCTGCAGGCGCAGGTGCGTGGGCATGTGGTACGCCGCGCCGGCGCCCTCGAGCTGGTCGATGAACCACAACCGCTGCTGCGCGAACGAGAGCGGAAGATCCCTTCCCCGCTCCACCGGCTCGATCGGCGGAAGCTCGGCGCGCGCGGCCGTCTCCAGCCCCCGCGCGAAATCCGCCAGCACCGGCCGGACGAAGAGGTCGCCGATCGCCGCCTCCACGCCCAGCGTTTGCCTCACCCGCGAGATCACCCGCACCGCCAGGAGCGAGTGCCCGCCCATCTCGAAGAAGTTGTCGCGGCGGCCTACGCGCTCCAGGCCCAGCACCTCGGCCCAGATCCCGGCCAGCGCCTCCTCCGCCTCCCCCACCGGCGCCTCGTACGCGCGGACCGCGTACGCGTCGCCCTCCGGAGCGGGGAGCGCCCTGCGGTCGAGCTTCCCGCTGGCCGTCAGCGGGAGCGTATCCAGGCGCACGTACGCCGCCGGCACCATGTACTCCGGCAGCCGGTCGGCGAGATGCGCCCGGAGCACGTCCGCTTCCGCCTCGCCCACCACGTACGCCACCAGCCGCTTCTCGCCCGCCGTGTCTTCGCGGACCAGGACGGCGGCCTCGCGCACCTGGAGATGTTCCGCCAGCCGCGCCTCGATCTCGCCCAGCTCGATGCGGAAGCCGCGCACCTTCACCTGGAAGTCGATCCGCCCCAGGTATTCGATCATCCCGTCCGCCAGCCACCGCGCACGGTCGCCCGTCCTGTACAGCCGCGCCCCCGGCTCCGCGCCGAAGGGATCGGCCACGAAGCGCTCGGCCGTCAGCTCCGGACGGCCCAGGTAGCCGCGCGCCACCTGCACGCCGCCGATGCAGAGCTCGCCCGCGACGCCCACCGGCACCGGCTCGCCCGCCCCGTCCAGGAGGTAGATCCGGGTGTTCGGCACCGGCCGGCCGATGGAGACTCGGGCCGCCGGGCCGTCCGCGGGGAAACGCCAGATGGTGACGTCGACCGCCGCCTCGGTCGGCCCGTACAGGTTGTGCAGCTCCACCCCCGGCAGCCGCTCGCCGAAGCGCGCCACCAGCTCGGGCGGCAGCGCCTCGCCGCTGCTCATCACCCGCTTCAGTTCCGGCACCGCGCCGCGCTCGACGTCCGCGTGCGCCAGGAACACGGCCAGGAGCGACGGGACGAAGTGTACGGTGGTGACCCGCTCGCGCCGAATGATGTCCAGCAGGTAGGCGGGATCGCGGTGTCCTTCAGGGCGCGCCAGCACCAGCCGTGCGCCCGCCGCCAGCGGCCAGAACAGCTCCCACACCGACACGTCGAACGAGTACGGCGTCTTCTGCAGCACGGTCTCGCGCGGCCCCAGGCCGTGGACCGCCTCCATCCAGCTCAGCCGGTTCACCACGCCGCGGTGGTGGACGCCCACCCCCTTCGGCCGCCCGGTGGAGCCCGAGGTGTAGATCACGTAGGCCAGGTGGCCCGGCGTCAGCGCGCCACGCGCCGGGTTCGTCGCGGGGAGGTCCGCCCACGCGGGTGCGGCCGCGTCGAGCTCGAGCAACGGGACGTCCGCGCCCTCGACACGATCACGCAGATGCGTCTGCGCCAGCACTACCGCCGGGGCGCTGTCGGACAGCATGTACGCAAGCCGCTCCGCGGGGTAGCCGGGGTCCAGCGGCACGTACGCGCCGCCCGCCTTGAGGACGCCCACCAGCCCCACCATCATCTCCAGGCTCCGCTCGGCGCAGATCCCCACCCGCACGTCCGGACCGACGCCCAGCGCGCGGAGATGGTGCGCCAGCCGGTTCGCCCGCGCGTTCAGCTCCGCGAAGGTCAGCTCCTCGCCCTCGAAGACCACCGCGGTCTCAGCGGGCGTGCGCTCCACCTGCGCTTCGATCAGCTCGTGGAGGCACGAATCCGCCGGGAACTCCGCGTCCGTGCGGTTCCAATCCTCCACCACCCGCGCGCGTTCGTCCGCCGTCATCAGCGCCAGCCGCTCCACGGGGCGGCTCTCGTCTTCGACCATCTCCTCCAGCGCGCGCCGCAGGTAGCCGAGGAAGCGCTCCACGGTCGCCTGGTCGAAGAGCGCGGTGGCGTATTCCACCGCCCCCACGATCCACCCGTCGCGCTCGGAAAGGGCGATCGAGAGATCGAACTTCACGGTCGTCTGCGCCGCCACCGCCGCCACCGCCGGCTTCGGGGCCGCCGCGGGCCGCGGCGCCGACCCCGCCAGCGCCAGCCCGGAAAGCTCCAGCTCGTGCCCGGGCGCGTTCTGCCAGGTGAACATCACCTGGAAGAGCGGGGTGTGCGACAGCGAGCGCGCCGGCTGCACCAGCTCCACCACCTGTTCGAAGGGGATGTCCTGGTTGTGCTGCGCGCCCAGCGCCCGCTCCTTCACCCGCGCCAGCAGCCCGGCCACCGAGGGAGAGCCGGAAAGGTCCACGCGCACGGCCAGGGTGTTGACGAAGAAGCCGATCAGCCCCTCGATCTCGCTCCGCCCGCGGTTGGCCGTCGGCGTGCCGATCACCACGTCCTCTTGCCCGGAGAGGCGGCTCAGCACGGCCGCCCAGCCGGCGAGCAGCGTCATGAAGAGCGTGGCCCCGTTCCGCTGCGAGAGCGCCTTCAGCCCTGCCGTCAGCTCCGCGTTCAGCTCGATGCCGACCGCGCCGCCCGAAAAGTCCTGCCGCGCGGGGCGGGGACGGTCGGCGGGGAGCTCCAGCAGCTCCGGCGCGCCGGCCAGCGCCGCCTTCCAGTACTCCGCCTGCGCCTTCAGCACCTCGCCATCCACCCACTTCCGCTGCCACACCGCGTAGTCGGCGTACTGGATCGGCAGCGCGGGAAGCGGGTCGGGGTCGCCGGCGCGGAAGGCGGCGTAGAGCTCGCCCAGCTCGCGGGTGAACACGTCCATGCTCCACCCGTCACTGACGATGTGGTGCATGGTGATCAGCAGCACGTGGTCGTCGTCCGCCAGGCGGATCAGCCGCCCGCGGATGAGCGGGCCGCGCGCCAGGTCGAACGGCGCCTCCGTCTCCTCCGCCGCCAGCCGGCGAAGCTCCG
>DASWMA010000057.1:0-3745 GCA_036399995.1 Longimicrobium sp.
GCACCCCCTCCCCCAGGCTGTTTTGGGGGAGGGGGTGGCGAGCCTTGGCGAGCCGGGGGCGGGGGCCCGGCCGGATCTACTGGAACTGCACGTCGCTCTCCAGCGCCGTCTCCACGTCGGCGGCGCTGCCGTCCATGCGGCGGGGGATGGCGTTCTCGTAGATCTGCTGCAGGCCGAAGGCGGGGGCGTGGATCGACCCATCCTGCGTCTCGATCCGGATCGCCCCGTTGCGCCCGCCCACCGTGCCGATGCGCTTCGCCGGCACGCCGTGGATCTCCAGGCAGCGCACCAGCTCGTCCGTCCGCGCCGCGTCGCAGCTCAGCACCACGCGCCCCTGCGCCTCGCCAAAGAGGAGCGCGTTGGCCGGCAGCTCGTCGCTCAGCCGCACGTCGATGCCGAAGGGCTCGGCGCCGCCGGCGAAGGCGCTTTCCACCAGCGCCACCGCCAGCCCGCCCTCGGCCGTGTCGTGCGCGCTGCGCACCAGGCCGGCGCGGATGGCCGCCAGGATCCCGCGCTGCAGGCGGCTCTCGGCGGCCAGGTCCAGCGCGGGGGCGTCGCCCGCCACCCGGCCGTGGATCACCTTCAGGTACTCGCTCGCGCCCAGCTCGCCGGTGTTGCGGCCGGCCAGCACGATCGCGTCGCCCTCGGCCTGGAAAGCCGCCGTGGTGACGTGCGCCAGGTCTTCCACGATCCCCACCATCCCGATCGTGGGGGTCGGATAGATCGCCCCGCGGGGGTTCTCGTTGTAGAGCGACACGTTGCCGCCCGTGACCGGCGTCTCGAACGCGGTGCACGCCTCGCCGATCCCGCGCAGCGCCTCGGCCATCTGGAAGTAGACCTCGGGCTTCAGCGGGTTGCCGAAGTTGAGGTTGTCGGTCACCGCGCGGGGCAGGGCGCCACTGCAGACGAGGTTGCGCGCCGCCTCGGCCACGGCGAGCTGGCCGCCGCGGTAGGGGTTCAGGTGCACGTAGCGGCCGTTGCAGTCCACCGTCACCGCCACGGCCTTGTTGGTCCCGCGCAGGCGCAGGACCGCGGCGTCACTGCCGGGGCCCACGACCGTGTTCGTGCGCACCGTGCTGTCGTACTGCTCGTAGACCCAGCGCTTGGAGGCGATGGTGGGCGAGTCGAGCAGCCGCTCCAGCGTCCAGGTGGGGTCGCGCTCCTCGAACAGCGGGGCGACTGTGGATGGGTCGAAGGCGCGCAGCGCCGTGATCTCGGGCGATTCCACCCCCTGGCGCGTGTAGGTCGGACAGCCTTCCACCAGCGGCTCGCCGGGGATGTCCACCACCACGGTGCCGTTCTCGCGGACCACGTAGCGCCCCGTCTCGGTCACGCGGCCGATCGTCTCGGCGTCCAGGTCCCACTTCCCCAGGATGGCGCGGACGTCTTCCTCGTGGCCGTTCTTGGCGACCACCAGCATCCGCTCCTGCGTTTCGGAGAGGAGGATCTCGTACGGCGTCATCCCCGTCTCACGGACCGGGACGGTGGTGATCTCGATGTCGACCCCCGTGCCGCCGCGCGCCGCCATCTCGGTGGATGACGACACCAGCCCCGCCGCGCCCATGTCCTGGATGCCGACGATGTGGCCGCTCTTGATCAGCTCGAGGCTGGCCTCCAGCAGCAGCTTCTCGGTGAAGGGGTCGCCCACCTGCACCTGCGGCCGCTTGGCCTCGCTCTCCTCGGAGAGCTCGGCCGACGCGAAGGTGGCGCCGTGGATCCCGTCGCGCCCCGTCTTCGCCCCCACGGCCATGATCGCGTTCCCCACGCCCGCCGCCACGCCGCGGATCAGGTCCTCGTGCTTCATCAGCCCGACGCACATGGCGTTGACCAGCGGGTTCCCCTCGTAGGCGCCGTCGAAGTACACCTCGCCGGCCACGGTGGGGATCCCCACGCAGTTCCCGTAGTCGCCGATCCCCTTGACGCACCCGGCGAACAGGTAGCGCACGCGGTCGCCCTGCTCGCCGTCGATCTCGCCGAAGCGAAGCGAGTTGAGCATGGCGATGGGGCGCGCGCCCATGGTGAACACGTCGCGCAGGATGCCGCCCACGCCGGTGGCCGCGCCCTGGTACGGCTCGACGGCCGACGGGTGGTTGTGCGACTCGATCTTGAAGGCGATGGCCAGGCCGTCGCCCACGTCGATCACGCCGGCGTTCTCGCCGGGGCCCTGCAGCACCCAGGGCGCCTGCGTGGGGAGCTTCTTGAGGAGCGGGCGGCTGTTCTTGTAGCCGCAGTGCTCGCTCCACATGGCGCTGAACACCCCCAGCTCGGTGAAGGTGGGCTCGCGCCCCAGGATGCCCAGGACGAGCTGGTACTCTTCGGGTGAAAGCCCGTGCTCCGCGACCAGCTCGGGGGTGATCGCGGGATCGCCGGGACGTGCGCTTGCTGACACCGGTTTATCGGTCGGGGTTGATGGAGTTCGGTTGCGATCGACGGCGTTCACACCGTCGTAATCCTGCGTTTCTGCGCAAACTCGCGGCCTCGCGCGGGGCCCTCCCCCGCGCCTTAGAGCGCGACCCCTCCCGCTGCGCGGGAGGGGTGGGTTGGACTCGGCATCTGCGCCGGAGCCGTTGCAGTTCTCCCCTTTCCCCTGCGGAGCGGGGGAGAGGGGCCGGGGGAGAGGGGGCCGGCGCGGACGCTCGAGTGCCGGTCTTCCGCAGCGATCCCTCGCCGTCTTCCCCCTATGGCCGCGGCGTGACGCGCGGTGTCACGCTGTTCTCGCGGTCGCGGCGCCCGGCCTGGATGGTGTCGGGCTGGTTCGTGACCGTGGTGCGCGTCACCTGGCTTTCGCGGTCGGCGCGCGCGTCGTCCACGTCGGTGGCGCGGCCGGTGGGCCCGTCGGTCAGCGGCACGGCGGGCTGGCCGCCGGCCGTGATCGGGCCCGAGCCCGTGACCGTGCGGCCGTTGACGCTGCGCGCGCCCGTCACCGCCCCGCCCGTCACCCCCGGGTTCACGCCGCCGCCCTGCGGGTCGCCCGTGCGGATGATGGGGGTGCCGTCGGCGGCGTTCTGGCGCGCGGCGTCGCTCCCCGAGCGGGCGGGCGGGGCGACCACGTCGCGCACCTGCCCCTGCGCCTCGCGCTCGATGGTGACGCCACCCACGCGCGCGGCCGGCGCGTCGTCGCTGGGGTCGCCGTTGCGGTCGCGGCTGCGGCCGCGCACGAAGATGCGGTCGGGCGACTCGGCCACGCCGCGCTGCGCCGCGCCGCTCTCGGGCGCGGCGTTCAGCCGCACCGCCGCGGCGTCTTCGCCGCCGCCGCCGGCCTGCTGCAGCGCGTCGGCGGCCGGCGGCGCGCTGATGCGGCGCGCGCGGGTGCGCAGCACGGCGGCCACCACCTGGTCGTTGCGGAAGAACACCACGTCGTCGCTGCCGCAGCGGTTGGGGCAGCCGTTGGAGTAGAACCAGTAGCTCCACTCGCCTTCGCCGCGCGTCCTCGCCGGCGCGCCGAACACGTCGCGCACCTGCGTGGGGCTCATCCCGGCGCTGATCACCCGCTGTGCCTTGGCGGGGAGTGCGGAAAACAGCAGGAGCGCCGCCGCGATCGTCAGCTTCGCCTTCATCGTTTCCACCTCCGGTGTGTCAGGGCGCGGGGCATCCGGCCCGATCCCACTCCCCCGCGCCGGCCGATGGGCGGCCACTGGCGCCGGGCATCCGCGCGACCCGTTCGTCCCCCTTGGCCTGCCATCATCATGCCGCGGCGGGATTTCCGTGCGCGTCCGCGGCGCCGCGGGCCCTCTCCCTGGCGCTG
>DASWMA010000058.1:0-6262 GCA_036399995.1 Longimicrobium sp.
CCGGCGCGATATTGGGTGCGACAACGTGCGGGGAGGGTTGCACGCGTGCGCCGTCTCCCCCCGCGCTCCTCATCCCCCGCTCATCAACACCGGCGGATGACGGGCCGCTTCCGCTCCGTCACCGCCCGCCGCGAATTCGGCCAGCGCGTCGTCGGCCGGCGAGAGGGCGCGGGCGGTGTAGGTCTCGAAGAACGCGCGCGCCTCCTCCACGTCCGCCGGGCAGATGAAGGTGGGGCCCAGCGCGGCGGCCGCCTCCAGCGCCAGGGCGAACAGGTCGCGCGCGGTGGCGGCGATCCGCTCGTCGCGCAGGCCCACGCGACCCGCGCGCTCCAGCAGCGCGGGGTCGGGCGCGCCCACCAGCTCGCGCGCGGCGGCGAAGGCGGGAGGGTGATACATCAACCCGCCAAGGAAGACGATCGGCGCCGCGTACCACTCCGGCGCCACCGCGTCGGCCCCGCGCACCTCCACGAAGCCCTTGGGCCGCACCTCGGGGAAGAGCGTGGTGAGGTGGGTGCGCCAGTCGTCCTCGGTGGCCGTTCCGCGCGCGTTCCACTCGCCGAAGGGGAGCCAGCCGTCCCGGTCGTCGGGGATCAGGATGGCGGGCGCGTCCAGCGCGAACCGCAGGTACTCGGGAACCGGGTCGGCGGCGCAGGCGAAGATCCCCGTGCGCCCCGCGCCCATCTCGCGCCAGACGGTCGCGCGGAAGGAGGGGACGCCGGTGTCCTGCCCGCGGTAGACGGGCGAGTTGGCGAAGATGGCGGTGAGGTACGGCGACAGCGCGTTCAGGAAGCGCCAGCGCGCCGGCGCGTCGTCGCACCAGTCCAGGTTGCACTGGAAGCTCGCCGTCTGCCGCATCATCCGGGTACCGCCGGTGCCGCAGTCGTCCAGGAACTTCGTCAGGCGGACGTAGCGCTTGCCGGGAAGCTGCAGCGGCACCTCGTGGACGGCGGCCAGCGGCTCGATCCCCGTGCTCAGCAGCTCGATCCCGTGCTCGCGCGCCTCGGCGATCAGCGGGCGCACCGTCTGCCGCAGGCTCTGCAGCAGGGCGGACGCGGAGCGGAAGGGCGGGGCGCTCAGCTCGATCTGGCCGCCGGGCTCGAAGGTGATCGTCCCCCCGTCGGGCACCACCCAGTTGGGCATCCCGTACACCGACGCCGTCTCGCGCCACCCCCAGCGCGCGGCGAACGCGCGCAGGAAGGGGAGCGTCGTCACCCCCTCGTCGGCGGTGATCGGCACCTGCCGGCGCGTGGCGGCGTCCACCGGGATCAGCTCCACCTCGGCCCCGATGGACGGCGGCCGCTGCGTGCGGCGGCGCCCGCCGAACGCGTTGTCGCGGAGGTCCGCGGCCAGGGCGGCGGGGTCCAGCATCACTCCGCCGCGGCGGTGAGGAGTGCGTAGAGGCCGTCGGCATCGGTCTCCCAGCGCGTGATCGTCATCCCCGCCGCCCGCAGCATCGCCCCCACGCTCTCGCGGTCGTGCTTGCACGAGATCTCGGTGCGGATGCTCTCCCCCGCCGCGATCTGCACCTGCCCCACGCCGGGGATGGCGACCGTCTGCGGCGTGGCGGGCACGAGGTGCATCTCGATGCGGTGCAGCGCGCGGTCGTAGAAGGCGCGGTGCTCGTACGCCTGCGGATCGAAGTCTGCCCCCGCCAGCGAGTTGACGACGCGCAGCATGTTGCGGTTGAACTCGGCCGTCACCCCCGCCGCATCGTTGTAGGCCGCCTCGATCACCGCGGGATCCTTGCGCAGGTCCACGCCCAGGAGGAACACGTCGCCCCCCTGCATCCGCCGGCGGACGCGGGTGAGCAGCGCCACCGCTTCCTCGGGCGTGAAGTTGCCGATGGTGCTGCCCAGAAAGGCGTGCAGCACCGGGTGCGGCAGCTCGGGCGGCAGCGCGAAGTCGGCCGTCATGTCGGCCACCATCGGGATCACGTCCAGCGTGGGGTATTCGCCCGAGAGCTTGAGCGCCGTGGCCTCGAGGAAGTCGGCGCTCACGTCCACCGGCACGTACGCGGCGAAGCCCACCGCGTCGCGCACGGCGTCCAGCACGATGCGGGTCTTCTCCGCGCTCCCGGCGCCCAGCTCCACCACGGACCTGGGGCGGATCTGCCAGATCCAGTCGGGCATCCGCTCGGCCAGCAGCGCGCGCTCGGTGCGCGTCAGGTAGTATTCGGGGAGGCGGGTGATCTCCTCGAACAGCTCCGAGCCGCGCCCGTCGTAGAAGTACTTGGGCGGCAGCTCCTTCTGCGGCCGGCCCAGGCCCTCGCGGATCTCGGCCAGCATCCCGGCCGCGGCCGCCGGCGTGAGCGTCTCAGTCATCGCGCGCGATCCGGAAGCCGCTGAAGATCTGCCGGCGGATGGGATAGTCCCAGTTGCGGAAGGTGTTGCGGATGGCGCCCGGGCGCGTGGCCCAGCTCCCCCCGCGCAGCACCTTGTAGTCGGGCCCGAAGAAGACCGCGCTGTACTCGGGGTACGGGAACGTCTCGTAGCCGGGGTAGGGATGGAAGTCGCTGGACGTCCACTCCCACACGTCGCCGATCATCCCGTAGCAGCCGATGGGCGAGACGTTGCGGGGATACGCCCCGGTCTGCGCCGTCTCGAACGAGAGCTGGTCGAGGTTGGCGTCGAGCGGCGAGGGCGGCTCGTCGCCCCAGGGGTAGGCGCGCTTCTCCCCGGTGGCCGGGTCCCAGCTCGCCGCGGCCTCCCACTCGTGCTCGGTGGGAAGGCGGCCGCCGGCCCAGCGGGCGTACGCGTCGGCCTCGTACCAGCAGACGTGGCACACCGGGCGCTCGGGGTCCACCGCCAGGTCGCGGTCCATCGAGCGGGTCATCCAGCGCCCCTCGTGCCGGTGCCAGAACTGCGGGGCGAACAGGCCGGCCTCTTCCTTCCACGCCCACCCGGCCTCGCTCCACAGCTCGCGCCGCTCGTAGCCGCCGTCGTCGATGAAGCGCGCGTACTCGCCGTTGGTCACCGCCCACGCGCCGATGCGGAAGGGGGCGAGCTCGACTGCATGCCGCGGGCGCTCGTTGTCGTAGGCGGCGCCGCGGTCGTCGGTGCCGGTCTCCACGCGGCCGCCGGGGAAGCGCACCATCCCGTCTGCGTCGGCGGCGATGGCCCGGCCGGGCGGGGTGGCGATGGCGCGCGGGGCGCGGTACGGCGGGTCGTCCTTGAGCTGCAGCGCCTGCAGGATGGTCTCGTTGTGCTGGTATTCGTGCTGCAGCACCATGTTGTACACGTAGCCGGCGCGCAGCAGCGGGTCGTCGTCACGCGGGGCGCCGCCGTTCTGCGCGCTCTCCAGCACGCGGCGGCGCGTGTTGGCCAGCACGTCGAGCGTGTCGGAGAATTGGGGGAGCGGGAGCTTGCCGCGCACCGAGCGGGGGTTCTCGAAAGGGTTGAACATCCCCGGCATCTCGCCGAACTCCACCGGCCCCTGCAGGTTGCGGATCAGCCACAGCTCTTCGAAGTGCGCGATGTGCCCCAGGTCCCACACGATGGGGCTCATCAGCTTGTTGTGCTGCGCCATCAGCTCTTCTTCGGGCACGGGGCTCACCAGCAGGAGCGTGCGCGTGCGCGCGTCGAGCAGCAGTTCCGCGAGGTCGCGCGCGGAGGGCGCGTTGCCGTTGCTGGCGGGCATGGATGTGCGTGCGAAGGTTCGGAGCGGCGCGAAGGGGCCGGGCTCAAAGGTAGGCACCGGTTTCCGGCGGCGCCACGGTTTCGGTGCGGTCGCGTGCCAGATGTGCCGCAGCGGGCCCCGCAAAAACCCGGCCTGTTACAGCAGGGTTTGTCGAGGCTTTGTACCTGCTTCGACGGGCAGCACGGTGGCCGCGGCGAAGGTTCCGGTGCGTGACGGACGTCGGTGCGGGGCGCGGGGATCGCGCCCTCTCCGGCCCGCTCAGGCGGTCCACCTCTCCCGTACCGGGAGAGGTTGGGGGGAGAGACTCTGGTGCGAACCAGAACCGCCTGCGTGGCCTCGGTTTTATCAACTGCGTCCACGGGAGATTCGACTGCGCGCACCAGCGTCTGCGCTTCAACCTCGCCCGGTACGGGAGAGGTGGCGAGCCCCAGCGAGCCGGAGAGGGCGCGATGCCGCGGTCTGCACGATTATCAGCCCTCCCGCCCCCCAATGCGGTGCCCTCCCTCGCTTCCCTGTTCGATTGACCGGAGCGCGTGCAGGTTACAGCCTTGTTGTGTGATTACGACCCTTCCGCCTCACCCGGATTTCTCTCCCTCGCCTCACGACCGGTGACCGACGCATCCAGCTCAGACCCCGTGCTTTCCGCGCGCGACGTGGCCCGGCGCTACGGGCAGGCCGTGGCGCTCGACGGCGTGTCGCTGGAGGTGCGCGCGGGCGAGTGCGTGGCGCTGGTGGGCGAGAGCGGGTCGGGAAAGACCACGCTGCTGCGCTGCTTCAACCGGATGACCGAGGTCGACGCCGGCACCGTGCGCGTGGACGGCGCGGACGTGGGCGCCGCGGACCCGGTGGAGCTCCGGCGGCGGGTGGGGTACGTGCCGCAGGAGGGCGGGCTGCTGCCGCACTGGACCGTGCTGCGCAACGTCTCCCTCGTCCCCTGGCTCCGGGGCGACACGGAGGCGACCAGGCGCGCGGCCGAGGCGCTGGAGTGGGTGGGGCTGCCGCCGGAGCGCTTCGGCGGGCGGTGGCCGCGCGAGCTGAGCGGCGGGCAGCGGCAGCGCGTGGCCATCGCGCGGGCGCTGGCGGCCAGCCCGCGCATCGTGCTGCTCGACGAGCCCTTCGGCGCGCTGGACGCCATCACCCGCGCCGAGCTGCAGACGTCGTTCGACGCGCTCCGCCGCCGGCTGGCGATCACCGCCCTCTTCGTCACCCACGACCTGCACGAGGCCGCGCTCCTGGCCGACCGCATCGCCGTGCTCCGCGACGGCCGCATCGAGCAGGTGGCATCGCCCGCCGAGCTGATGGCGGCGCCCGCGACGGAGTACGTGCGCGACCTGCTGGCCCGGGCGCGGATGGTGGCGGCGTGAGATACGAGCCCTCATCCCCCCGGCCCCCTTCTCCCGAACTGCAGGAGAAGGGGGAGAACAACGGATCGAGCGTTTCCGCGGACGTGGCGCATGCCGGGGCGATGGATCCTTCGGCCGCCGCCAAGCTTGGCCCGACGAGCCGATGCCGGCGAGCAGTCCGCGAAGGCGGACTTCGTGCCGTTGTAGCCGCGACTTCAGTCGCATTGTCGCGATCCCCACTTCGTGCTGTCGTTGCCGCCATCTCGATCGCCGGGGCAGCCCTGCTCGCCACCGCGCTTCCGGCACAGCAGCAACCGTCCGCCCGCCCCGTCGTGATCGCCAGCAAGCCGTTCGGGGAGAGCTACCTGCTGGCGGAGATGTTCGCGCAGGTGCTGGAGGCGCGCGGGATGTCCGTGGACCGGCGGATGGGGCTGGGGGCGACGGAGATCGCGTTCGGCGCGCTGCGAACGGGGGCGATCGACGTCTACCCGGAGTACACGGGCACCGGGCTCACCGCCATCCTCCGCGAGCAGCCCAGCGGCGGCGCGGGCGCGGTGTTCGGCCGTGTGTCGCGCGAGTTCGAGGCGCGCTGGGGGGTGCACTGGCTGCCGCCGCTGGGCTTCGAGAACACCTACGCCATCGCCGTGCGGCGCGAGACGGCGCGGCGGCACAACCTGCGCACGCTCAGCGACCTGGCGCGCGCGTCGCCACAGATCACCGGCGGCTTCACCCCCGACTTCATCGGCCGCCCCGACGGGCTGCCGGGGCTCACCCGCGCGTACGGCCTGCGCCCGCGCGCCGTGCGCTCCCTCGTGCAGGCGGTGAAGTACCGCGCGCTCGCCGAGGGCGCCGTGGACGTGGTCGACGGCTACTCCACCGACGGGCTGCTGGCGCGCTACAATCTCGTGGTGCTGGAGGATGACAAGGGCTTCTTCCCGCCGTACGAAGCCGCCGCGCTCGTGGGCCCGCGGCTCTGGCGCGAGCAGCCGCGGGCCGTGGCCGAGCTGGCGCGGCTCAGCGGCCGCCTGGACGTGGAGCGGATGCGCGTGCTGAACCGGCGCGTGGAGATGGACGGCGAGCCGGTCGCGAAGGTCGCCGGCGACGCGCTGCGGGAGATCGGGCTGCTGCGGCTAGCGGAGGCCCCGCGCGCGTCCGCCGGTAGGGTATCAAGCGGAGAGGGATCGTTCGCGAGCTACCTGTGGTCGCGCCGGGGCGAGCTGGGGCGCAACACGCTGCGGCACCTACTGCTGGTGCTGGTCTCGCTCGCCGCGGCGGTCGTGGTG
>DASWMA010000059.1:0-3643 GCA_036399995.1 Longimicrobium sp.
TACCTCGGTTGGTCAGATTGCAACCAGATCGACGAAGAGCCTCAAATGATCCCGGATCCACTCCTGACCACGCGGGCCGCCAGGCAGCCCGGGGAGCCCCGCGTTTGACCACGCGAGCCCTCCCCGAAACGCTCGAACCCGTCTCGTGCCCGCTCTGCCGCGAGAGCCGCAGCCATCGCTGGGGAAGCGAGAACGGATACCACGCCGTGAAGTGCGCCGGGTGCGGGCTGGTGTACGTGAACCCGCGCCCCCGGCTGGAAGAGATCACCGAGGCCAACAAGATCGGCGAGCACGCCACCGAGGGAGGCACCCTCGACGTGGTGTTCCGCCGCAGCCTGCGCAAGCTGCGCCATTACCGCCGCGTGGTGCGGCGGATGTTCGCGGGCGAGATCGCCGCGGGGGCGCCGCTCTCGTGGCTCGACGTC
Organism: Longimicrobium sp.; assembly: GCA_036399995.1. Lineage (GTDB taxonomy): Bacteria > Gemmatimonadota > Gemmatimonadetes > Longimicrobiales > Longimicrobiaceae > Longimicrobium. The sequence goes on from DASWMA010000059.1 coordinate 426, forward strand.
GGCGCCGGCTTCGGCGAGCTGGTGGAGGTGCTGCAGGACGTGCTCCCGGCCGGGAGCCGCGTGGAGGGGATCGAGCCGATGCAGGCCAAGGCCGAGCACGCCCGGGGGCGCGGGATCCCCGTGCGGGCGGCCACGCTCCCGGAGGTGAACGAGCGGTACGGCGTGGTGTCGCTGATCAACGTCTTCTCGCACCTCCCCGACTTCGACGCCTTCATGGAAGACATCCGGGGCGTGCTGAAGCCCGGCGGCACCCTGTTCCTGGAAACCGGCAACGGCGGCGACCTGGCCGACGGCGCGGCGTATCCCGACGTGCTGTACCTCCCCGACCACCTGGTGTTCGCCGGGGTGGGCCACATGCACGCCTTCCTGGAGCGCAACGGGCTGAAGGTGACCGCGGTGCACCAGCAGCGGGTCGACACCCCCGCCTGGGTGGCGCGCAACGTGGTCAAGCGGCTGCTGGGGCGGCAGGCGCGCATCGGGCTCCCCCACAGCTCGCCCTTCCGCACGGTGTTCATCAAGGCGCGGCTGGAGGGGTAGCGGCCGGTCCGCGCCGCCGGCCGGCGAGGCGCATCCAGCCGGCCCCGGCGCGGCCGCGGGGGCGTTCCGGGAGCCGCGCGCCGAGTTGTGCAAGCGATGACGTACACGTATCTTGGGGGCGCTCGCGGCGCACCGTGCACGCGCCCGCCCGGTCATCCCCGCCCGGGCCCCCTACGCCGTCCGGCCGACCGGCCGTCCCCGGTGCCGTTCCCAACCCCGCATGGCTCCGCCTCGTTGATGAAGCACTACGACGTCCTCGGCGTCACCGTGTCCGCCGTGCAGATCCCCGACGCCATCGGCGTGATGGAAGAGTGGATCGCGGCCGCGGGCGCGCCCCGCTACGTGACCGTCACCGGGATGCACGGGGTGACCGTGGCGCAGAACGACCCCGGGTTCCTGCGCGTCCTGAACGGAAGCGGGATGACGGTGGCCGACGGGATGCCGCTGGTGTGGCTGGGGCGCCGCCGCGGCCACGCCGCGATGCGCCGGCGCGTGTACGGCCCCGAGCTGATGGCCACCTTCTGCCGCCAGACCGGGGCCCGGTACGCCCACTACCTGTACGGCGGGTCCCCCGAGGTGGTGCAGAAGCTTTCCGCCGTGCTGCAGGCCGACTTCGGCGTGCGCGTGGTGGGCGCGTACTCGCCCCCGTTCCGGGCGCTCACCGCCGACGAGGAGGCGGAGGTCGCCGCGCGCATCGACGCGTCGGGCGCCGACGTGGTGTGGGTGGGGCTGAGCACGCCCAAGCAGGAGCGGTGGATGGCGGCCTTCCAGGGAAGGCTGCGCGCGCCGGTGCTGGTGGGCGTGGGCGCCGCTTTCGACTTTCTCGCCGGCGTCAAGCCGTTCGCGCCCGTGTGGATGCAGGAGCGCGGGCTGGAGTGGCTGTTCCGGCTGGTCTCCGAGCCGCGGCGGCTGTGGAGGCGGTACCTGGTCTCGGGTCCCGAATTCGTTTACAGGGTGCTGCGCGCGGAGCTGGGACCGCGCTCGACGTCCGGGTCTTAACCACTTTGGAAGCAACAGGATGATGCATATGGGCCAGGGGGGAACAGTCGTGGTGGCGGGTGCCGGCGGCTTCATCGGCGGGCACCTGGTGGCCGACCTGCTGCGCCAGGGCCACCGCGTGCGCGCGGTGGACATCAAGCCGTTCGGCGAATGGTACCAGCTCCACGACGGCGCCGAGAACGCGGTGGCGGACCTCAAGGACCGCGACGCCTGCCAGCAGGCGTGCCGGGGAGCGTCCACGGTGTACCAGCTCGCGGCCGACATGGGCGGGATGGGCTTCATCGAGCACAACAAGGCGCTCTGCATGCTGTCGGTGCTCACCAACACGCACATGCTGCTGGCCGCCCGCGACCAGGGGGTGGAGCGGTTCTTCTACTCGAGCTCGGCGTGCGTGTACAACGCCGACAAGCAGAAGTCGGCCGACGTGGTGGCGCTGAAGGAAGAGGACGCGTACCCCGCGATGGCCGAGGACGGCTACGGGTGGGAGAAGCTGTTCGGCGAGCGGATGTGCCGCCACTTCCGCGAGGACTTCGGGATGGCCACCCGCGTGGCGCGCTACCACAACGTGTACGGCCCGCTCGGCACCTGGCAGGGCGGCCGCGAGAAGGCGCCGGCCGCCATCTGCCGCAAGGTGATCGAGGCGGTGCACAGCGGCTCGGGCGAGATCGAGATCTGGGGCGACGGGGAGCAGACCCGCAGCTTCATGTACATCGACGACTGCGTCTACGGCACGCAGGCGATCCTGGCCAGCGACATCCTGGAGCCGATCAACCTGGGGAGCAGCGAGCTGGTCACGATCAACCAGCTGGTGGACATCGCCGAGGAGATCGCCGGCGCCCGGCTGCGCCGGCGCTACCGGCTCGACGCGCCCAAGGGGGTGAACGGGCGCAACAGCGACAACACCCGCATCCTGGGGCACCTGGGGTGGGAGCCGTCGGTGTCGCTGCGCGCGGGGCTGGAACGGACCTACGCCTGGATCCACGACCAGTACGCCGACGCCTTCGGCACGACCGCGCCCGTCACGGTGGGCGGGCCCGAGCCGGTGGGCGCGGCCGGGGCGGGCGCCGGCGCCCGGCCCGCGTGATCCTCCGCGACTGGCGTTCGGCCGCGCCCGAGGCGGTGTCGCACGACCCCTCGATCGAGAAGCGGGTGATGCTCCAGGGCGGCGACGTGCCGGGCGTCACCGCCTTCTCGGTCGCGCGGTTCTCGCCGGGGCAGGAAACGCGCGCGCACCGCCACGCCTCGATGACCGAGGTCTTCCTGGTGCTGGACGGCGCGGGGGTGGCGGAGGTGGAGGGCGCGCCGGTTCGCGTGCAGGCCGGGTCGTGCCTGGTGGTGGAAGCGGGCGAGCTCCACGCCCTGCGCAACGCCGGGGAGCACGACCTGGTGGTCGCCTATTTCGGCGTTGCCACCGGCGGCGCCGCGGAGCACGGAAGCCGATGAAGCACGACCCGATCGCGGTGGCCGGCGGCGACACCGCCACCCCCCTGAACCTTGCCAAGCGGCTGCGCGTGATCGAGCCGCACCTCCAGCCCGGCGCGATGGTGCTGGACGCCGGGTGCGGGGAGGGAGACTACGTGGTGGCGCTGCGCGAGCGGTACGGCGCCACGGCGTACGGGATCGAGTACCTGGAGCACAAGGTGGCGGCCTTCGCCGCCGCGCACCCCGGAAGCGACTGGGTG
>DASWMA010000060.1:0-12064 GCA_036399995.1 Longimicrobium sp.
CAGCCAGGGGACGGGGGGGCGATCGCGCTGGACGCCCCCGCCTGGGACGGCGACCGGCTGGACTGGTACGACCTGGACGTGCACCGCACCGCCGCCCCGCCCGCGCGGCCGGCCGGCTCGCCCGCGCCGGCTGCGCTCCCCGGCGTGGAGCCCGACGGCACGGTGAAGGCGGCCGGGATCCCCGCGCCGCTCACCTACCCCGGGATGCCGGCCTCGCGCTGGTGGCAGTTCGAAGACGCCGGCGTGAACTTCGCCGACGTGACCGCGGCGCCCGAAGACCTGGCGCGGATGCTGGTGGTGGAGTTCGCCAGCGTCTACTCCAACGACTGGTACCTGTGGCCGCTCGACCTCCCCGTGGGCGCGCTGCACACCGTGGCGTCGATGACCGTGTCCACCACCTTCGCCGACGTGGTCCCCGGAGACGTGGTGGCGGTGGGCGCCGCGCCGGTCGGGGGCACGTCCGGGGAGACGGAGGCCGCGTCGTCCGGCGGGGCGCCGGACGCGGCCGACTGGCAGCTCTTCCGCCCCACCGCCCGCGGCGGCGCGGCCGGGCCGTCCGCGTTCGACGGGCTCCTCCTTCTCCCCACGCTGGCGTCGCCGCTCGACGGCGAGGTGAGCGAGGAGGTGCGCTTCCTCCGCGACGAGCTGGCCAACCTGGCCTGGGCGGTGGAGGCCACCGTGCGCGGCCAGGACGGGATGCCGCTCGACCGCCACCGCGTGGAGGCGCGGGCGGGTACCCTCCCCACCTCGGCCGGGCCGGCGGCGCCGGCCGGCGACACCGGGCCGCTGCGCTACCGCTTCCAGACCGAGGTCCCCGCCTGGTGGTTCCCGCTGGCGCCCGACCCGGCGGGGCGGCCCTGGTTCAACCGGCTGGTGATGCGCCGGGTGGACGCCGACGGCACCGAGCGCAACGTCGTTCCCGCGGGCGAGATCCTCTCCCCCGACGCCACCTGGATCTGGCAGGAAGAGGTCCCCCGCGAGGGCGCCCGCGTGGTCCGGCGCCACCGCATGGCGCGCGGGACGGACGGAGCGCTCTACGCCTGGGGCGCCCGCCGCGCCGAAACCGGCCGGGGCGAGGGCTCCAGCGGGCTGCGCTACGACGACGCCGTCCCCGTTCCCCAGGAGGCGCCGTGAGCACCGTGACCCTGCTCGACGAGATCCTTTCGGCCATTGCCGGCGCGGTGGGTGGCGCGCCCGGGATCTCCGGCCGCGTGTTGGACCCGGTCGGCCTTCCCGTGGCCGGCGCCGTGGTCCGCGTGCTCCACCGCGGCGCCATGCCGGGCACCGGGCTGGCGCATGCCGTCACCGGCGACGACGGCGTCTTCGCGCTGGAGCCCGCCGGCACCCTTCCCCCCGTGTACGAGGTGGCGGTGGCGGCGGACGGGGTGGAGCGGCGGCTGGAAGAGACCCGCCGCCCCCCCTTCGCACTGGGCGACGTGGCGCTGGCCGTCCCCCTGCGCCTGGGTGGATCGGTGGGCGACGGCGAAGACATCGACAACCACCCCCGCGACGTGCGCCGCGTGCAGGGGCGGCTGCACCGGCTGGGGCGGCTTTCCGCCGAGCACCTGGCCGAGGAGGCGGTAAGCCTGGCCGACCCGCCCGCGCCTCCCGGCCCGCGGACGATGGCGGCGCTGGCCGAGCACCTGGCGGCGTCGTTCGGGCGGCGGCTGCCGGTGACGCGGGTGGAGCCGGCGGGGCCGACGCTCGCCGCGCTCGCCGACGATTCGCCCTTCCCGCTGATCGACGTCGCCGCGCGGCAGCCGGTGGGGTACCTCCCCGGCGTGCCCACCCACGAGGTGGTGCCGGTGAACGACGCCGACTCGGTGGCCGCCGTGCAGCGGCGCCTGAACCAGGTGGGGGTGCTGTCGCGCGCGGGCTGGGCGGCCGAGGCCGACCCGGCGCTGGCGATGGACGAGGAGAGCCGTCCCGCCACGCTGGCGGCGATCGCCCGGTTCGAGCGCGAGGTGGCCGGCGGCGCGTTGCGGGCCATCGTTCCCGGGCGGCTGAACGTGCGGCTGCTGGGCGACCCGTTCACCCTGGTGCGGCGGCCGCTGCGGCTGGCGGGCAGCGTGGGGCCGGGCGGCGACAACCGTCCGGGCGACGTGCTGAAGGTGCAGGCGGCGCTGGCAGAGCTGGGGCTGCTGGCCCCCGACCACCACCACGCCGAGCGCGACGCCGCCACCGAGGTCGCGCCCGGCGGTCGCGTGCTGGAGGGGCGCATCCCGCAAACGCTGGGCGGGGTCGCCCGGCTCTGCCAGGTGTGGCTGGCAGGCGACGAGGCCGAGGGCGGCGTGCTGCACCCTGTGGACGCCACGCTGCGGCGGCTCGACCACCCCGCGCCGGTGGAGCTGGAGGAGCCGCTCTGGATCGGGCCGATCCACTGGGCGAACCGCCCCGGCGACATCCGCACGGTGCAGGACCGGCTGTTCGCCCTTGGCCTCCTGTCCGAAGCGGCGTACGAGGCCGAGAAGCTCGACCCGTGGCGGGGTGAGCGGGTCCGCCTGGAAGAGAAGCCGCGCACCCACGCGGCGGTGCTGCGGGCCGCGGCCGCTCGCCGCCCGCTGGAGATCACCGGCGGCGTGGGTGCCGGCCAGCCCAACGCGCCCGCCGACGTGCGCGCCCTGCAGGACCGGCTGCACGCGCTGGGGCTGCTCGCCGACGCCGACTACCAGCGCGAGCGCGTGAGCGCCGACCCGGCCCGGCTGGCCGCCACCTTCGGCGCCCTGGCGCGTCTGCGGCAGCGTGCGTTCGGCCTTCCCGAGGCGCGTGAGGGCGAGCCCTGGACGGCGCACCCGGTGCTCGGCGTGGGCGACGCGCTGCACCGCCTGCTCGAAGACGTGATCTACCACGGCCGCCCCCCGCTGCGGCTGGCGGGGTCGGTGGGACGCGACGGGTGGAACTTTCCCGCCGACGTGCGCGCCGTGCAGGAGCGGCTGCGCGAGATGGGGCTGGTGACCCACGCCGAGGCCGCGGGCGAGCCGCTGGTGGACCCCGCGCGCGCCCGCCGGGTGAACGCCGCCGACCTCCCCGCCACCCTGGCGGGGATCCGTCGCCTGCGCACGGTGCTGCTGCGCGAGGCGGAGCCCGTTCCCGAGCGGGTGGAGGTGGTGAGCCCGGCGGTGCTGGCGCTGGAGAATCGCTTCGGCGCCGTGCGCGCGCCGTTCACGGTGGAGGCGGCGGTGGGGTGGGGCGGCGCCAACCGCCCCGCCGACGTGCTGAGCGTGCAGCGGCGGCTCTGGCGGCTGGGCTTCCTCTCCGAAGCGCACTTCCACCCCGAGTCTGGCGCCGTGCCCGAGAGCGCGGAGCGCGTGGCCGACGCGGAGATCCCCGAGACGATCGAGGCGATCGCCCGCTGGCGGGCGCTGATGCTGGCCTCGGCCGGCGAGCCGCGGGTGGAGCCGCACTCGCTGACGCTGCGCTCGCTGGGGTGGCCGCTGATCGCGCGGCGGGTGGAGATGGCCACCACCCGGCGGGTAGGGCCGGTGGACAACGACCATCCCGCCGCCCCGCGCAACCTGTACCCCGACGTGCGGCGTGTGCAGGACCGGCTTTTCGAGCTGGGGGTGATGGACGCGTTCGAGTACTTCCGCGACCGGGTGGACCCCGCGCTTGCCGGCCAGCTGCCCGACGCCCACATGGCCACCACCCGGGCCGCCATCCGCCGGCTGCAGGAAACGCTGGCGGGGCTGGCCGCGGTCGCGTCGGACGAGGCGGTGGACCCCGGCGGCCGCAGCGCGCGGGTGATGGAAGATCCGTCGTACGACACGCCCACCATCCCCAACCACGCCTGTGACCTGCGCGCGGCCGGCCCCACCCCCATGGAGGTGGACGAGGCCGACCTCGACCGGACCTTCCGCGCGGTGGAGGCGGCGGAGGGCGGCGTGTCGGTGGGCGAGATCCCGGCCATCATGCGCAACGCCTCGCGTACCCCCACCTCATGGGGCTCGGCGCAGGTGATCGGCGGGACGGCGATGGGTGTGATCGACGAAGACCCGGACGACGACGAGGAAGTCGCCGCCGCCTCGGCCGAGTTCCGTGCCTTCTACGGCCTGGACAACGGCACCATCCAGCGGCTGAACGACCGCGCGCGGGACACGGTCACCCTGGTGAACACCATCACCCAGCGGGTGCTGGCGCACAACTGGACCGACGCGCAGCTCCGGCGCGAGGCGGGGCAGTACCCGCTGGTGCCCGCCCACGCCCAGAGCATCGCCCTGACCGGGCTCAGCCCCGAAGACGTGGAGCGCATCTTCCGCGCGGCGCAGTTCCGCCGCCACCTGGAGGTGGCGATCCAGACGCTGCACCCGGCGCCGCATCTGCTCAACCGCGCGATCAACATCCACCTCGCGGGGGCGGCCAATATCCAGCCGCACGCGGCCGACAACATCGACTGGCTGCGGCTGTCGGCCAACGAGGTGCAGAAGTACTACGACAACCCCCTGTGGTACGGCGAGCACCGCCAGGGCTTCGTCACGCGCGCCCTTCTCCTCACTCCCGAGGGGCAGACGCTGCGCAACCTCCTCACCGACGACACGGGGCACAAGATCGGGCGCTTCGTGATCCGCTCCAACTGGGAGCGGAGCGCGGGCCTGGGGCTCTTGCCGCAGAACCGGGCGCGGATCACGGCCTACATGCACAACCACGGCGGCAACGCCGCCGCCCTGGCCGCCCAGCTGGGGGTGGCGGGGAGCAACCTGATGAGGGACGGCTACGCCACGCGCGTCTTCGACAGCTGGATGGCGAACCCATGAGCGACGTTCTCACCCTTTTTGCGGGCGGCCGTCCCCCGCGCGCGTCGGAGGTGCCGGCGGCCGGCCGCGCCGTCCATCCACCAGGTTTCCACGGCGCGGGAGGCGCACGATGACCACGATCCTGACCCCGCTGCTGCAGACCCTGGGGCTGGCGGCGGCCGACACCGCCGTGACCGAGCGCTTCGTCTCCACCAACGGCGACGACGACGCAGACGGCACCCGCCCGTCGCGGCCGTACGCCACGGTGGGCCGTGCCCTGCAGGACGCGGGTGAACGGCACCTGCGGGTGAACATCACCCCGGGCACGTACCAGGAGTCGCTGGAGCTCCCCGCCAACGTGACCCTGCGCGGCATGGGCGAGGGCAAAGCCGAGATCAAGGGAGCCGGAGACGCGCCCACGCTGCGGGCCACCGGGGTGCGGCGGGTGAGCCTGGAGCGCCTGCGCATCACCGGCGGCGAGCTGGAGTACACCGGGTGGGGTGGAGGCGGCGTGGTGCTCGACCGCGCGCAGGACGTGCGCGTGATCGACTGCGAGGTCGTGGACAACCTGGGCCTGCGCGGCGGGGGGATCCAGGTCACCGGCTGCGACCGGGTGACGGTGCGGAACTGCACGATCTCCGGGAACACCGCCGGGAACTGGTGGAGGACGCTGGCGGGGTGCAAGGTCGTCCCAGGCGTCACCATCGACTACGCGCCGAAGGGCGGGCAGGGTGGCGGGATCTTCATCTCCGACAGCGGCGGCGTGGAGGTGTCGGGGTGCCGGATCACCGCCAACCACGCGATCGTCTTCGGCGGCGGGATCGCGGTGGACAACGTGGGGCGCGCGGACGGCACGGTGGTGATCCGCGACAACCTCGTCGGCTGCAACCAGACCGCGCACGGAGACGTGCGCCCGCTGGGCGCTCCGCCGTCTCCGTGCGCCCGCGACGACATCGGCGATCCCGTCTTCACCGCGTTCCAGTCCAACAGCGCGCTGGACCCCTGGCACCTGCGCGACCTGATGAACGCCCTGCACGGGGGCGGGCGCGAGGCCGGGATGGGGGGTGGCATCGCCCTGCGCCGCGTGACCTCGGCCACCCTGGTCGAGGGGAACCGCGTGGGGGTGGACCCGGGCGGCGAGGCGATGGGGAACGTGGCACGCCGCGGCGGTGGGATCGCCTGCTTCACCGGGGCGTACCCCACCATCCGGGCGAACACCGTCCGCTTCAACCTGGCGTCCGACGACGGCGGCGGGCTCTCGTTCGACCAGTTCGATCCGTTCCTTCCCGTGGACCAGCCCTCGTTCATGGGGATCCGCCGCCAGCAGCGGGTGCCGCGGCAGTGGATCTCGATGGACGACAACGTGGTGGCCGACAATGGAGCGGTCAGCGACGGCGGCGGGCTCTACGCCACCGGCGCGGTGCTTCTCGCCATCAAGAGCCCCACGAAGAAGGCCGAGTTCTCGCGCAACCGCGCCATCCAGAACGGCGGCGGGATTCGTGTGTCGTACGCCGTGCGGCTGTGGGGCGAGGATCTGAGATTCGTCGAAAACCGGGCGAACCTGATCCCCGTCGCCACCGAGCCCGCCGGCGGCGGGGGGCTGGCCGTCCGCAACGCCTCGGTCGTGCTGCACCGCTGCAGCTTCGAGCGGAACGTGAGCAACGAGTTCGCGGGCGGGGCCATCTACGCGGTGTCGGCCTTCGAGGGCGGGTTCGGGAAAACGGGGTTCATCGGCAACCAGCCGGGCCAGTTCGACCGGCTGATGGCCGCCGCGGGCGACCTCGACTTCCACGAGCGCCAGCTGTGGCTGGTGGACTGTAAGGGCGGGAACAACCAGGCGACCGGCGAGCGTGGGGCGGGCGGCTTCCTTTACGCCGTGCGCAGCCCGCACCGCAACAACGACACGGGGCATCCGCTGGGTGGCGAGGAGCCGCTCTGGGTGGCGATCGAGGGGAAGGACACCAGCTTGGGCGTCAACCGGTCGGACTTCAACCGCGCCGGTGACGTGCGGAAGCGCGGGAACGTGGTGATCGAGCTTTCCGGGCGGGTGGCCGGCGGCATCCCGCAGGACCGCGTCTTCATCGCCCCCGAGGTGCCCCCGGCGGGGATCCCGCCCTCTTCGGTGGGCGACGCGGGGACCGAGCCCTGGGACGCCATCGTGCTGATGCCCGGTGCCGACCCCGCGCACGACCGGAAACCCGTGCGCGAGCCGGGCGAGGCGGTGGTGTGGGGCCTCACGCCGCGGCTGCTGGGCGTCACCCCCGTGCTGGCGCCCACGCGGGGAGGGATCTCGCTGGTGGTGCGCGGCGAGCGGCTGGAGCCGGAGATCCGCGTGTGGGTGGGGAAAGAGGAGCAGAACTTCACGCTCCTCCTCCCCGACCGGATCCTCGTGGAGGCGCCCCCGCTTCCCGAGGGGTACGCCGACATCACGGTGCAGCTGCGCTCCGGGGCGCGGTCGGTGCTGAAGGACGCGCTGCGGGTGATGGCCGACCCCGTGATCGTGCTGGTCACCCCGTCATTTGGCGCGCCCGGCACCGTGGTCACCGTCCGCGGCGTGGCGCTCGCCGGCCGCCCCGCGGTGGAGGTGATCGCCGCGGGCTCCGACCCCGACCCGGTGCGGTCCGTGTCGTACGTGTCGGAGACGGAGCTGCGGGTCGCCATGCCCTACCGGCCGCGCGGAACCAGGGTGGGGCTGCGCATCAGGCTCGACAGCGGGCAGCAGGTCACGGCCGAGAACGTGTTCACCTACGCGTACTGATCCCGCGTTGCAGAGACTCGTTCGGGGATGAAGATCCGAAAGGACGTGTCTCACGCAGAGCAGCAGAGCAGCAGAGAACAACTCCCATTCCTCTGCTGCTCTGCTGCTCTGCGTGAGATTCTTCATTGGCTGGAATCGGAACGATGTCCGGCAACCCCGCGTGACCCGTTGTCGTTTATCGGTGTTCAGCCGATCCGGTGTTCGTGGAGGTTCGGATCCTCCGGGGGCTCTCGGCGCTGCAACTTCCGAATCCCGCAAGTGTATCTGCCCCCACGCACACACGCCCGCACCCGCGTTCCCGGAATCGCGGCTCCCGCTCGCCGGGGCCGCTGAAACCGAACGCGCGGGCCGGCCGTACGCCGCGGGGCAACCAACCGATCCCGTTCCGGCACACAGGGAAGTCTTTGCCAACCCGCGGCGGAGTGCTAGTATCGAACGCTCGAACCAGAGATCGGCGGCGGGAGCCACGCTCCCCGCCAGGAAGGATCATCCGTAAGATGACGCACGCACGCACCCGTTCGTTCGCCGCGGCCCTGCTGGCCGCGGCCGCCGTCGCATCGGCCGCGCTCGCGCCCTCGGCCGCGGCGCAGGGGCACACGCACAGCCACGCGCCCGCCCCCGCGCCGGCCCCGGGCGACACCGGGCGCTGGACCCCGGCCGACGCGCGGTTCATGACGCTGATGATCGGGCACCACGCGCAGGCGATCGAGATGGCCGAGCTGGCGCCCACCCGCGCCGCCACGCCCTCGGTGCGCACGCTGGCCGAGCGCATCATCAACGCGCAGCGCGACGAGATCGCCACCATGCAGCAGTGGCTGCGCGACCGCCGCCAGCCCGTGCCCGAGGTGCACCCCACGGCGCACGCCGCGCACGGCCCGGGGCACGCGGCCATGCCGGGGATGCTCACGCCCGAGCAGCTGGCGCAGCTCGAGCGGGCGCGCGGGGCCGAGTTCGACCGCCTGTTCCTGATCTACATGATCCAGCACCACCGCGGCGCCACGCGGATGGTGTCGGAGCTGTTCAGCAGCCATGGCGCCGGGCAGGACGAGACGGTGTTCAAGTTCGCGTCGGACGTGAACGTGGACCAGGAGACCGAGATCGCGCGGATGCAGCGGATGCTCGCCGCGGTCATGTTCGGGAGCCCGGCCCCGTGACCCAGTTTTTCAGCAGTTCGCAGGTCCCCTCCAACCAGTCACAGGAAACCGACATGCCATCCCTGACCCGGGCCCGGCGCACGGGGGCGTTCGCCGCCCCCGCGTGGACGCGGTCCCTCACCGCCGCGGCGGCGCTCACGCTCGCCGCGTCGCAGGCCGCCGCCCAGGCACCCAACCCCGACCCGCGCGTGGGCCTTCGCGCCGGCCTGATGGACGCGGGCGAGGCCGTGTGGAACATGCGCGTCCTCTCCAAGACGCCGCCGCCGCCGGCCTTCGTGGGCAAGACCAACTCCGACCTGGCCTTCCTGGGCAACTACGCGATCCAGGGCAACTACAACGGCTGGCAGATCTGGGACATCAGCAACCCCAGCCGGCCCTCGCTGCGCACCGCCTACGTGTGCCCGGCGTCGCAGAGCGACGTGTCGGTGTACAAGAACCTCCTCTTCATCTCGGGCGAGGGGCTGACCGGCCGGCTCGACTGCGGCACCCAGGGCGTGCCCGCCCCCGTGAGCCGCGAGCGCCTGCGCGGGCTGCGCATCTTCGACATCAGCGACATCGCCAACCCGCGCAACGTGGGCAACGTGCAGACCTGCCGCGGGTCGCACACGCACACCGTGCTCGAGGACCCGAAGGACCCGGCGAACGTCTACGTCTACATCTCCGGCAGCGCCGGCGTGCGCTCGGCCGAGGAGCTGGCGGGGTGCTCGGAGCTGACCCCCGACAAGGACCCCAACTCGGCGCTCTTCCGCATCGAGGTGATCAAGGTGCCGCTGGCGAACCCCGAGCGGGCCGCCATCGTCAGCTCGCCGCGCATCTTCAACGACCTGACGGCGCCCGCCCGCCACGGCGAGACGGCCGCCGACATCGCCGAGGCGCGGCAGATCGCCGCCGCGGCGCGTGCCCGCGGCGCGTTCACGGCCACCGTGTTCGGCCTGGAGCGCGTGATCCCCGACCAGTTCGTGAACCCGATGCTCGACAGCATCGTGAAGCAGCGCGGCGGCACCGGCGCCGCCACCGCGGCCGACAGCGCCACGCTGCGCGGCTCGATCCAGGGGATCCTGGACCGGATGTTCAGCGAGGGGGACCACGGCCCCGGCCCGCGCCCCGGCCCCACGCAGTGCCACGACATCACCGTGTACCCGGCCATCGGCCTGGCCGGCGGCGCCTGCGAGGGCTACGGGATGCTGCTCGACATCAGCGACCCCGCCAACCCGCGGCGGATCGCGGCGGTGGCCGACTCGAACTTCTCGTACTGGCACTCGGCCACGTTCAACAACGACGGCACCAAGATCCTGTTCAGCGACGAGTGGGGCGGCGGCGGGCAGGCCAAGTGCCGCACCACCGACCCGCGCCAGTGGGGCGCCAACGCGCTGTTCACGATCACGCCCAACCGGCAGATGGAGTTCCAGAGCTACTACAAGCTCCCCGCGCCGCAGACGGCGCAGGAGAACTGCGTGGCGCACAACGGCTCGCTGATCCCGATCCCGGGGCGTGACGTGATGGTGCAGGCGTGGTACCAGGGCGGGATCTCGGTGTTCGACTGGACCGACATCCGCAACCCGAAGGAGATCGCCTTCTTCGACCGCGGCCCGGCCGACTCGGTGCGGATGGCCGGCGGCGGCTCGTGGTCGGTGTACTGGTACAACGGCTCGATCGTGAGCTCCGAGATCGCGCGCGGGCTCGACATCCTGGAGCTGACGCCCAGCGCCTTCCTGACGCAGAACGAGATCGACGCGGCCAAGACGGTGCGGCTCGACCACCTGAACACGCAGGGCCAGCCGAAGTTCGTGTGGCCGGCCAGCTTCGCGCTGGCGCGGGCCTACGCCGACCAGCTGGAGCGCTCGAACGGGCTCTCCGCCGCCAACCTGTCCACGGTGCGGCAGGCGCTGCAGCGCGCCGAGAGCGCCAGCGGCGCGGCGCGCCGCACGGCGCTCACCACCCTGGCCGCCACCGTGAACGGCTACGCGGCGGGCTCGAGCGACGCGGCCAAGGTGCGGATGCTGGCGGGCGCGGTGCGCGACCTGGCGGCTGCGCGCTGAGCTAGCTCTTCGCTCGAACGTAAGCAGGCCGGCGCCCGTGGGGTTCTCCCACGGGCGCCGGTTACGTTCCGGAATGAAGATCCCGAAGGACGTGTCTCACGCAGAGCAGCAGAGCAGCAGAGAACAGCCGATCTCCTCTGCTGCTCTGCTGCTCTGCGTGAGATTCTTCAGTCCTGGAACCGGAACGATTTCCGGCGACGTCGTGTCACGTCTTTCAGCGATCGGGCATCACAGCGCTTCGCCCTGGCACTCAGGGCACTGGATGGCGAGGTAGCGGAGCCACCCCTCGATCTCCGCCACGCCGGGGAAGCGATGTCCTTCTCCCGCCTCCCAGGCCTCGTGCACCTCTCCCCACTGGTCGGCGATCACCACGGCGGGCGGCGTGAGGCCGAGGGCTGACGCCAAGCGCTGCTCCGGGTCCAGGAGGATGGGGAACGAGGGGGTGCTTGGTGAGTCGCCCACGTCTTCCGCCCGGTCCGGGGTGATCACGAGCACGTCGCCGTCCCACTCCTTCAGCGCGGCGGACGCGGCGTGCAGGTGAGCGACGAGCTCCGCGCAGGCGCCGCACCCGCCGGGGTGCAGCAGCACCAGCACGGGGGAGCGCCGGCCGCCCGAAAGCAGGCGGCGCGGCGCTCCCGACGGCGTGGCGAGCGCGAGGTCGGGGAGCCGGCGGTGAGGCCGGGTGAGCGGGGCGCGCGCGTCGGTCATTCGATCTAAATCCAACGTTTGTACAGCTTTGACGGGGCTGGTGGCACGGAAGCGGCGTTACTGGACAGCGTCCGCAACGAGCGATCCCGTCCAGCACAGGGTGCTAGCGGTGAGGAAGTGGATCAAGAGCCACAGTCTCAGCGTTGTCGCGATCTTGCTGTTCCTGGTGGCGATGGTGGGCCAGGTGCTCGCCGGGCGCGCCGACTACAACGACGACCAGCAGGCCCACGGCGAGGCCCCGGTGTCGCTGCTGGAGTACCTGGGCACGGGGCACTTCGGAGAAGCCACCTTCGAGAACTGGGAGAGCGAGTTCCTGCAGATGGCGGTGTTCATCTTCCTGACCGCCTTCCTGGTGCAGCGCGGCTCGGCCGAGAGCCGCAAGCCCGACGACGACCCCGAGGCGGGGAAGGAGCCGATCGACGAAGACCCACACGACCACGTCGGCGACCCCAGGGCTCCGTGGCCGGTGCGCCGGGGCGGCCTGGCCCTGGCGCTGTACAAGAACTCGCTGAGCATCGTGCTCTTCCTGCTGTTCATCGCTGCGTTCGCGGCCCACGCGGCCACGGGCGCGGCGGAGTACAGCGAGGAGCAGGCGGCGCACGGCGAGCCGGGAGTGAGCGCGATGGGCTACCTGGCCACGCCCCGTTTCTGGTTCGAGAGCTTGCAGAACTGGCA
>DASWMA010000061.1:0-2456 GCA_036399995.1 Longimicrobium sp.
CCTTCGATGAAGCCGGCGGCCACGCCGGCGAGGCCCTCGGCGCCCACGCGGCCGAAGCGCTCCGGCTCGGCGCTCACCACCGCCTCTGCCAGCGGGCGGAAGGCGTCGCGGTAGCGGTCGAGCGCGGCGCGGATGGCGCGCTGCACCTCGGGGTGGCGCGTGCCCATCACCCAGAAGTCGAAGAACAGCTCCACGCGGTCGCGCTGCCGCGGCAGCCCCTCCACGTCGCGGCGGATGGCGCTCAGCATCCGCTCGGCGGGGGTCTGGCCCTCCAGCAGCTCCGCCATCTCCGGGGCCACCAGGGTGATGTCGAGCAGCCAGGTGAGCAGCGCCACCAGCAGCGCGTCGCGGTTGCCGAAGTGGAAGAACACCAGCCCCTTGCTCACCCCCGCCTCGACCGCCACGGCCTGCGCGGTCAGCCCCGTCAGCCGCTCGCGCGCGGCCACGCGGTACGCGGCCTTCAGGATCTCGAGCCTGCGCTGCTCCTCGGGTACTTTGCGGCCGGGCATGGCGTGGGGGGATCGGGGGGCGGATGAAAGGACGGCGCGGGTGTTCTCGCGAAGGATCGGGGGCGGAATATGCGAGTGAACTCGCCGCTACAACTGCACACTGTCCGCCTTCGCGGACATCAACGGCAACGGCACACCGCATCGGGGTGAACGAGAAGTCCGCGAAGGCGGACTGCGTGCCGTTGTAGCCGGCGACTTCAGTCGCAAATCCCACCACGAACGTCGACGCAACAATGGAAAACACCGCGGGGGTGCCGTCCAGACCGGACCGGCACCCCCGCGGCGTCCCTCGCTCGGAGACGTCAGGCGGGGCTGAGCTGCTCGGCCAGCCGCGCGCAGACGGCTTCCACCACCAGCTGGCGGGCGCGCTCGGCAATCTGGTCCAGGCTGGGCGTGCGGGCCAGTGTGCGCTCGGCATACTGCCGCACCTCTTCCAGCGTCGGCATCTCAGGGAGGTGCACGCCGGCCAGCGCGGTGGCGGCCTGCGAGTGCGCGCTGCGGATGGCGGCGCGCACGTCCTCCAGGTGCGGCGCGGCGGCCAGCGCGGCGTGCACCTGCGCGGCGATGCGGTCGGTGGGGAAGGCGGCGGCCAGCTGGTGGGCCACCTTCTCCACCGTGGCCGCGCCCAGCCGCCGCTCGTTGCGCACCACCTCGGCCGGCGGCTCGCCCAGCTCCCACACGATGCCCATCCAGCTCAGCACCTTCAGCACGTAGAAGGTCGGGTCGATCTCGTACCAGCGGAAGCCCTGGCGGGTGCTGCGCTGGTAGGCGTGGTGGTTGTTGTGCCACCCCTCGCCCAGCGTGATCAGCGCCAGCCACCAGTTGTTGCGGCTGTCGTCGCCCGTCACGTAGCGCTGTGTGCCGGTGACGTGCGCCAGCGAGTTGATGAAGAAGGTGCCGTGGTACAGCAGCACCGTGCTCCAGAAGAAGCCCACCACCAGCCCCGTCCATCCCCCGAACACGAAGCAGGCCACCCCCAGCACCACCGCCGGCATCAGCGGCCAGCGCTCCAGCCACACCAGCTCGCGGTGCTTCGCCAGGTCCGGCACCGCGTCCATCTCCGTATGCGCGTGCTTGCGGTCGAACACCCACCCCACGTGCGAGTAGAGGAACCCGCGCATCCGCGGCGAGTGCGCGTCGAGCTCGGTGTCGGAATGGCGGTGGTGGTGGCGGTGCACCGCGGCCCACCACAGCGCGCCGCGCTGCGCCGAGCTCTGCGCCAGCCAGGCCAGCACGAACTGCCCCACGCGGCTGGTCTTGAACGAGCGGTGGCTGAAGTAGCGGTGGTACCCCGCCGTCACGCCGAACATCCGCACCACGTACAGCACCACGCACACGATCAGCGCGTTGGCAGTCACCCCGGTCCAGATCGCACCCAGGCACGCCAGGTGAACCAGGA
The DNA here is from genome assembly GCA_036399995.1 of Longimicrobium sp. Taxonomy (GTDB): domain Bacteria; phylum Gemmatimonadota; class Gemmatimonadetes; order Longimicrobiales; family Longimicrobiaceae; genus Longimicrobium. Next base: position 1,909 of record DASWMA010000061.1, read on the forward strand.
TGAAGGGGATCGTCGCCGGGTAGATGATGTCGTCGTGGAACTCGTCCTCGGCGTGGGCAGACGACGGGTGTGATGCGGTCTGGCGGCGTGCGTCCATGCGGTTCCGGCCTCGGCTGCGGAAAACGGTTGACTGTACCCGGCTCACCGGGTACCTTTCAATCTATTGACCGTCGGGTCAATGGTCAACCGTCCACCTTCCGGGCCTCCTCCGCATGAAGCGATCTCCTGACGACGGCGGCAGATACGACGCGGCGGTCGCGGCGGCCCTGGTGGCCGCGCACGGCGTGACGCAGGTGACCGACGTGGTGGAAGACGTCCACGCGCGCATCGCGCGCCCGCGCTGGCGGCGGCGCGGCGAGGCGGCGCGCACCCGCGGGATCACCGGCTTCGTCTACCGCTCGATCCGGCTGGTCACGCGCGGCACCTTCGGCGTGCTGCGCATGGTGGGCGGCCACGACCGCCGCGTGGCGCTGACCGACGCGCGGCGCGAGGCGGCGGTGCGCGCGGTGGTCAACGGGCTGATCGGCGACCACCTGGCCGAGACGGGG
>DASWMA010000062.1:0-2123 GCA_036399995.1 Longimicrobium sp.
CCCCCCCCCCCCCCCCCCCCCCGCCGCGGCATGCGCCGGGGCCCGTCCCCACCACACCGAGCCCGCCTGCTGTCCCCTGTCCCCTGTCCCCTGTCCCCTGTCCCCTGTCCCCTGTCCCCTGCCGTCCCTCACGCCCGCGCCTTCTTCCCCGCCTCGCCCTTCGCCCCCGCGGCCGGCTTGGCGACGGTGGTGAAGCCGGTGCGGTCCATGGTGCCCCAGGCGCGGCTGCCGCGGATGTAGTTCCACATCCCTTTCAGCCTCCAGATCACCGTGAGCTGCCGGTAGCCCAGGTTCTCGAGCAGGGCCCACACCACCAGCATCACCAGGTCGGCGAAGGTGTGGTAGCGGTGGAAGTTCATCTCCTCGAGCACCAGCGCCGTCAGCGTGAGCAGCGCGCCCAAGCCGTACGCGGTGAGGAAGAAGAGGGTGGCGAACGGCCAGTTGATCGCCCCCAGCAGCAGCCCCAGGATCACCCCCACCAGGCCCACGAACTCCACCACCGGCGCCAGCATCTCGTTGAACACGAAGTACGGGTAGACCACGGTGCCCATCCGCCCGTACTTCGGGTTGAAGAGCAGCCCGCGATGCCGCCAGAGCACGTCGGCCAGCCCGCGCTGCCAGCGGTCGCGCTGCCGCGAGAGGACGCGGAAGCTCGACGGCGCCTCGGTCCACGCCACGGGGTCGGGGATGAAGTCCACGCGGTGCGGCCCGCCCTGCTCGTAGCCGATGCGGCGCAGGCGCAGCACCAGCTCCATGTCCTCGCCCACCGTCTCGTGCAGGTAGCCGCCGGCCGCCAGCATCAGGTCGCGCCGGAAGAGCCCGAAGGCGCCCGAGATGATCAGGTTCCCCCCCAGCCGGTTCCACCCCAGCCGCCCGAAGAGGAAGGCGCGCAGGTACTCCACCACCTGGAAGCCGGGGAGCGCCCGCCGCGGAACGCGCGTCTCCACCACGCGGCCGCTCTCGACGCGCGACGCGTTGGCGATGCGGATGGTGCCGCCCGCCGCGATCACCCGGTCGTCGTCGATGAACGGGCGCACCATGCGGATCAGCGCGTCGGGCTCGATCAGCGTGTCGGCGTCGATGGCGCAGACCAGATCGCCCGTGGCCAGGTTGAGCCCGGCGTTCAGCGCGTCGGCCTTGCCGCCGTTGCGCTTGTCGACCACCACCAGGTTGGGGTGCGTGCGCGAGCGGTAGAGCGCCACCACCTCGGCGCTGGCCACGCGGCGGGGGTAGATCGGGTGGATGGGGGCCAGGTCGAACTGGTCGATCAGCACCGCCATGGTCTCGTCCTTCGACCCGTCGTTGACGACCACCACCTCGAGGTTTGGATAGTAGAGGGCCAGCAGCGCGCGCACGCTCTCGCTGATGGTGGCGGCCTCGTTGTAGGCCGGCGCCAGCATGCTGATCCCGGGGACCACGCGCGAGCCCAGCATCTTCCAGCGCGCCTGCCCGCGCGAGAGGAGGGCGTGGTGGCGCATCTCCAGCGAGGCGCTGACCAGGAGGACGAAGTACCAGCCGTTGACCAGGAGGAAGTAGAAGAGGATCGCCCACTCCAGCTTCACCAGGATCCACGCGGCGATCTCGTAGGCGCTCATCGCCACTGGTCCCGCTCGGCGGTGGTCTCGGGCATGTCGAGCACCTGGCGGGCGATGTCGCTGGCGAAGCGGTCGCGGTCGTCGAGCGCGCGGCGGAGAAGGAGGTGGCCGGGGCTCCCCAGCCGGCGCATGGCCAGCGCGCTCTGGCTGCGCACCACCCAGGCGGGGTCGCGCAGCATGCGCGCCAGCTCGGTGGCGGCGGGCCAGTGCCCCAGCCGCCCCAGCGAGGCGGCGGCCGCGGCGCGCACCTCGGCGTCGGGGTCGGCCAGCAGGCTCTCGAGCCGCCGCACCAGCGGGTCGCCGCCGATGGCGCCGGCCAGGGCGGCGGCGCGGGCGCGCACGCGGGGCTCGGCGTCGCCGCACAGCCGCTCGGCCGCGGCGGCGAAGCGGGGGTCGGCCAGCCCGGCGGCCACCTCCAGCGCGGGCTCGGCCTGCGCGCCCGAGTGCGTCTCGAGGTAGGCTGCCAGCGCGGGGATCGCCGTCCTCCCGATGCGCAGGAGCGAGTCGCGCAGCACCCAGCTCCCCACC
>DASWMA010000063.1:0-9504 GCA_036399995.1 Longimicrobium sp.
CCGGCTGCTTCGCTAACGGAGAACCACACATGGCTCACTACCGCAACGACGACGACGACCGGACGCTTCCCGGGGTGGGGATGAACCGCACCCCCGAGACCGACCCCGAGCACCTGCTGGCCGACCACACCAGCGCGGTGGCGCCGGGCACCATCCCCGCCGCGTCGATGAGCGACGACCCCGACACCGTGCGCGACGAGATCGAGCGCACGCGCGCCAGGATGAGCCGCACCATCGACGAGCTCGACAAGGCCCTGGTGCGCAAGAAGGAGCAGGTGCAGGAGAAGCTCGACGTGGCCGCGCCGATCCGGCAGAGCCCCTGGACGTACGCCGCCGGCGTGTTCGGCGCCGGCATCGCGCTGGGGCTGATCACCGGCGGCGGCAAGAGCCGCGACGACGACGAAGACCGCGACCACGTGAAGATCCCCCGCGAGCTGCTGGCGTCGATCGGGCTGGAGCAGTCCGGCCGCGGGCGCTCGCGCGGGTCCCGCTCGGGCTCCGGGTCCGGCGGCGAGTCGTTGGATGCCCACGCATCGTTCGATGCCCACGAGTCGTTCGACGCCTCGTACGGCGCCCCCGAGGGCGACTGGGAAGAGCGCGCCCGCGAGCTGATGGCGGTGGTGGCGCGGCAGGAGGAGGAGATCCGCACGCTGCGCGGCGCCGGGCTCGACGAGGAGTGGATGGACGACGGCACCGACGTGTACCTGACGCCCACCGACGCCCGCCTCCTCGACGACGTGGAGGCGCTGGCCGAGGCCGACGTGGTGAACGAGTGGGACGAGGAGTGGAACTTCGAGGAGGGCGACGTGGCCGAGGAGTACGGTGAGAGCTACACCGCCGAGTACGACGAGGGTGAGCTCGAGGCCTACGCCCAGACCGGGATCGACTTCAAGAAGCCGCTGGCCATGCTGCTGGCCGCCGGCGTGGCGGGCGCGCTGGGCACCGTGGGCCGCCGGATGCTGGGCGGCCGCGGCGGCGGCGACGCCGAGATGGAGGTGGAGGTGGAGCTGGAGCCGCGCGGCGGCATGGCCAGCGACGTGTACGTGGACGAGGCCGGCCGCTCGGCCCGCCGCGCCGCACGCCACCAGGCCGGCTACGGCACGCAGCAGCCGGTGCGCGAGTACGGCCCCGAGTACGGCGTGGAGGGCGAGTGGGAGGCCGCGCCCGCGCCGCCGCACGGGACCGGGGTGCACGCGCAGGGCGGCTACACCGCCGAGTATCGCGGCCCGGCCTACACCGGCGAGTACCGCGCCGAAGCCGGGTACCAGGGTGAGATGGAGGTGGAGGTCGAGCTGGAGCAGCCGGTGCGCCGCTCACTGCCGAAGCCGCGCCGGCGTCCGCGGGTGAGCCCGCTGGCCGGCGCGGTGGCGGCGGGCGCGGCGGCGGCGGTCAGCGGGATGGTGGCCAAGCTGCTCCAGAACCGCGCCGAGCGTGCGGCCGAGATGGAGGTGGAGGTGGAGCTGGAGAGCACGCCCCGCCCCGCCGCGCCGCGCCGCTCGCCGGCCCCGGCGCGCCCGACCGCCGGCTACACGCCGCAGCCCGCCCCGCGCCCGCAGGCGGCCGGCGGTGAGCTGGAGATCGAGGTGGAGCTGGAGGAGCGCGGCCGCACGCCGGGCGCGTGGACTCCCTCGGCCCACCCGCAGGCCGCGTCGCAGCAGGGGATCTCGGGGTCGGCCTTCGGCACCACGGGGTCCACGGGTACCAGCCGCCCCAGCGACCTGGACGTGGACGCGGAGACCCGCGGCGCCACCGGCGCGGCCGGCGGCAACGCCTTCGGCAGCACCGGCGGGAGCACGGGAACGGGCTCCACGGGCGGGACGACCGGCACGGGCGGCACCAGCGGCCAGAACGATCCGCCGCTGATGTGACCCGCTGACGGATCCAGGGACGCGCGAGGGCGCCGGGGGATGTCGACCCGGCGCCCTCGTGCGCTCTGCCAGCATCCGTAGCTGCACCAGCATCGCTGATGTGACATCCAGCAGTCTCTGATTCGGCGTGGAGCCCGGCGCGCGCGGCTCTTGCGTCGATTCTGCGCCGCGGTTCGCATCCGACCACAATCTCCATCCGATGCCGTTCATCTTCGACCGAGCCCCTCGCTTCCCGGCGCTCGCGCGCGTGCTCATGCTCGTCGCGCCGGTGGTCGCGCTCGCCGCGGCGCCGCTGCGTGCGCAGGGCGAGCCGGCGCGCGACACGGCGTCGCGGCGCTACGGCATCGACACGCTGGCCGTGCGCGTGCTGCGGACACCGGTGGTGCAGCTCCGCGCGCCCTTCGCCGTGTCGGTGGCCGGCGGCGAGGCGCAGCGGCGCGCGAAGCCGGGGCTTGCGCTGAACGAGCCGCTGGCGGGCTTGCCGGGCGTGCAGGTGGAGAACCGCTTCAACTACGCGCTGGGCGAGCGGATCGCGGTGCGCGGCTTCGGCGCGCGGGCGCAGTTCGGGGTGCGCGGCGTGCGCGTGCTGCTCGACGGCCTTCCCGCCACGCTCCCCGACGGGCAGACCAACCTCAACCACGTGGACGTGGGCTCCGTGGCCCGCGCCGAGGTGATCCGCGGGCCGGCCAGCGCGCTGTACGGCAACGCGTCGGGCGGGGTGATCCGCCTGTCCACCACGCCCGCCCCGCCGGTGCCGCTGGGCTCGGAGCACCGGGTGACCGGCGGGGCCCACGGGCTGCTGCGCCTGCAGTCGTCGGCGGCGGGAACGCTGGGGGCGTTCGACTACCGCGCCAGCGTGACGCGGCTGAGCTACGACGGCTACCGCCGGCACCAGGAGGCGCGCAACACGCTGGCGGGGGTGAACCTGGGCTTCCGCCGCGGCGCCGACGCGCTGCGCCTGGCCCTCACCGCGGTGCGGTATCACGCGCAGAACCCCGGCGCGCTCACCGACTCGCTGCTGCGCGCCGACCGCTCACAGGCGCTGGCGAACAACGTCACCCAGCAGGCGGGGGAGAGCGGGCGCCAGGGGCAGCTGGGGCTCACCTGGGAGCACGCGCTGGGCGCCGGCGCGCTGGAGGTGACGGCGTACGGGCTGCTGCGGTCGATCGACAACCCGATCCCCGTGCGGTACATCGACCTGAGTCGCACCACCGGCGGCGCGCGGGCGGTGCTGAGCGGCGCCGCCGGCCCGGTCCTGCGCTGGACCGCCGGCACCGAGTGGGAGGCGCAGCGCGACCACCGCCTGAACTACGAGAACAACCAGGGTTCGCGCGGCGCCCTGCTGCTGGACCAGCGCGAGCGGGTGACGTCGGCCGCGGGGTTCGCGCAGTTCTCGGCGTCCGCCGGTGCGGTGGACGTGCTGGGGGCGTTGCGCTACGACCGGTTCCGCTTCGGGGTGGACGACGCGCTGGTGGCCGCGGGCGATCCCAACGATTCCGGCAGCCGCACGATGGACGCGTGGAGCCCGATGCTGGGCGTGAGCGTTTCGGCCGCGCCCTGGCTGGCGGTGTACGCCAACGTCGCCACCGCCTTCCAGACCCCGACCACGACGGAGCTGGCCAACCGCCCGGACGGCGCGGGGGGATTCAACCCGCAGCTCCGCCCCGAGCGCACGCGCAGCTACGAGGCGGGGGCGAAGGCGCGGCGGGGGAGCGCGTGGGCCGAGGTGGCCGTGTACCGGGCGCGGGTGCGTGACGCGCTGGTGCCGTTCGAGGTGGAGGGCGCGCCCGGGCGGCAGTTCTACCGCAACGCGGGCGACGCGGTGCACCGCGGCTTCGAGGCGAGCGCCGGGGTGCGGCCGCTGGCCGCGTTGCAGTTCCGCGCCGCCTACACCCACACCGACGCGCGCTTCGGGAACTACGTGCTCGCCGGCACCGACCTGCGCGGCAACCGCGTTCCGGGGATCGCGCCGCACCGCGTGGAGGCGTCGGCGTTCTGGTCACGCGGCACGGGCCCGTTCGCCGGCGTGGACGTGCGCCACGCGTCGCGGGTGCCGGTGGCGGACGTCGATGCATCCGGCGCGTTCGCATCTCCGGCGTACACCACGGTGGACCTGCGTGGCGGATGGGCGGAGCTGCGCGCCGGAGCGGTGCGCGTGTCGCCGGTAATTGGCTTGACCAACTTATTTGATGCAGAATACAACACGTCCGTCGTGATCAACGCCGTGCGCGGCCGCTACTACGAGCCGGGCCCCGGCCGCTCGCTCCATGTGGGCCTGGAGGCAAAGCTCGGGCGCGGGTGGTGATTCGACGCGTGGACGGTACGTCTTCCTGCGCAAAAGATCAGGAAACAGAAAGGGCGCTCCGATCGAGAGCGCCCTTCTCCGTCCAGAGCCGCTTCGCCTACACGTGTGCCAGGCTTGTTCTGCCCGTCAGGCCGGCGCCACCAGGGATATGTGGCCGCTGGCCCTGGGCGTGTACCGACCACACGACGCTTACACCGAACTCCTGCGGCTCAGGAGGCACAAGCCCGTCTTCGAGCATTGTGCCGATGTACAGGCACATCGCGTCGCGAAGATTGCGCGCCGCCTCCTCGGGCGTGCCGCCATGGCTCTCGCACCCCGGAAGCTCCGTCACGCTGGCGAAATAGAGCTGCTCGCCGTAAGTGCCGCAGTCCGGAACCACATGGATGGTGTAGGGCCGATTCAGGTAGTACTGGAGGTCGGGGATCATAGGGATTCCTTCTCCTTTGCCTGCAGGGCCTTCAGGTGCCGGATCAGCTTGATGGCAGTTTGAATGTACCCGGTAGCGAGAGATCCGTGCCGGGCGACGGTGGCACGCAAAACGGCGGGATCGGCGGAGTGGGTATAAATAGTATGATTTCCACCCTCGCGCCTGTCAAACCCGTAGCTGAGATACAACTGCTCCAGATCTCGCTGGCCCCAGCCGTTCTTCGTACGCTGCATTCGGGCGAAGAGATCTTCGTCTCCCATTACTCGCCCAAGTTCAACTGGCCCTCTCCGCCTTCGATCAGCAGAACGTTCAGCTTCACCTGCCGCAGCACGGAATTGTTGACGAAGATCGAAAACAGGTGAACCCCGGGACTAAAGAGCGGGGTGTCAGTGAGTTCGAGGATCTGGTGTGACGACAGAGGCTCGCCTGGTACGGAACCCGTCAGTACGAAGGCTCCCTGCAGGCCTAGAATCGTCTTCCCATCGGGATCCTGGAACACAATCTCGATTGCCTGTTGTCTATCGCGTTCGGCGTAATGCGCCTCGATGATGAAAACGAGTCGCATCTGGGGGAGGCGTGCCGGAAGAACCGACGTACGTACCATGTCGAACACGCCCATGATATTGAGCTTGCCGTCACCTGTAGTGTTGGCGTAGTCAGCGAGAACCGCGAGCGTCACTTCCATTCTTGATCGTGCCGGGATTCAGAGAAGTGGGGGCCGGTTGCCAGGGTGCGAAGTCTGAGCGTTTTGTGGAAGGTGCGCAAGAGTGTTCATATCCGGCGCGGTCCGACCTGACTATCGACAGGTTCAACGTTTTTGTCGAATGTGGATCACCTTCTCGACCTCGGCGTGCAGCACGCCCTCGGCATCCACCAGGTCGATGCGGTAGGTGCGGTCCACGGCGCGCTCCGTTTCCAGCGCGGTGCGGATGGCGTGCAGCTCGGCGTCGTCGATCACGAAGGTGGCGTGCAGGCGCGAGCGGCCGGGCTTGCGGAAGCGGATCGACGCGGACTTGTCCCATACGATGAAACCCGGCCCGAGGCGCTTGATCAGCATAACCATGTAGATGGGGTCCACCGCGCCGTACATGCTTCCGCCGAAGATGGTGCCCACGTAGTTGCGCGTCCGGCGGCTGAGCGGCACATGTACCCGCACCTCGCTCCAATCGTCCGCCACGTAGGCGATGTGGCCGCCGGTGCCCCGGTACGCCGGGAAGAGGTACGTGTACGCCAGCCGCGTGAGCCGCGTGCGAAGGGACTCGGGCATCGGGGGGATGGTGGCTGCGTCGGGGTAGAGACGATGGAGCAGGACGTGATGATGGTAATACCATTCCCGCGAAAACGCCGCGCATCTCACCATCCACGGAATCATCCCCACGTTGCACGCGGCCGTGGACAGAGCCGGAACGCCACCGTCTCGACGTTGAAGCCTCGCGCGGTTTGCGAGGCTTTTCGTAGTTGTTGCTGCGGCTTCAGCCGCCGGTGAACGGGCCATGCACCGCGCGTTCGATTCAGGCCAGCCAGGATGACGAGCCCGGTTTTAGGGCTGGGAATCGTGGAAGGGTACGGAACGGCGAAGCGCCCGCCGCGCAAGGCAGGGGGCGCTTCGTCGTCCGGTAGCGCGGGGGTTGGACGCGTCAGCTTCCGCCGAGCCGGGTGGTGACGGTCTGGAGCTGCTGGCGGCCCTCCTGCTCGGCGCGAGTCGTTCGCGGAGGGCGCACCATCATCCCACGCGTACTGTTCCCCGATGCTCCGAAGACCGTCCGCAGCGCTCGGTCGAGAACGCGGGGTCAGCGTCGGGTGGTTTCGCTGGTGAAGGCCTGGAGCTGCTCGCGGCTTTCCTGCTCGGCGCGGGCCGAGTACTCCGCGGCTTCGCGGAAGCCGGCCTGGACGCGCTGCTCCATCTCCTGCACGCGCGCCATGTCGTTCACGCTCTCGAACTGCAGCTGTCCCGTCATCGAGTAGCTCACCCGGCCGCCGATCGCGACGAGGAAGTCGTGGAGCTCCACCATGTCGCTGGCGGCGTTCCCCGCCGTGCCCATCGCCCGCCGGAAGGTGCGGTGCTTGGATTCGAGCCCGCGGAGCATCCCCTGCGCGAAGTCCTTCCCCAGCCGCGTCTGCGCCAGGTCTGCCGAAAGGCTCTGCTGCATCCAGGGGAACGCGTTCTCGCGCATGTCACGCGCGTACGCCGCATACTGCGCGAAGTACTCGCGCACCTCGGGGTGGCCGGCCGCGTTGACGTAGTACTCCTGCGTGCCGTACGCCGGCGGCAGCTGGTTGACGTCGATCCCGTACTGGCCCGACACGCTGTCGGTGAGCTGCTTCATCCGCGCCAGCCCGCGCCGCGTGACCCACAGCGCCTGCGCCTTCCGTCCACGCGGAGCGGGGTCGCCCGCCTGCAGGCCCGAGACGCTGCGGTTCTCGGCGAGCTGGCGCAGCGCCCGCGCCTGCAGGTCGACCTCCACCTCGCCGTCGCCGCCGCACGCGGCGACAGGGAGCGAGAGGGCGGCCACCAGGGCCGCCGCGCACAGCCGACGGAGCCCAGCCCAACCACGGGCGGGATGGAAAACGCTGCACATGGATGGATGAAGCTCCTGCGAGGGGGGATCGGGGGCGAGATCAGGGCGAGGCGACGCGCGAGGAAGGATCGGCGGCCGATCGCCTGCGCATCGACACTTAATTTCGTATCGCGACAATCCGTAGATCAAGGGGATGATGAAAGCGCCCTCCGCGCGAACCCGCGCGGAGGGCGCCCATCATCCCACGATTGCAGTCACGTACCCCCGTACCTCCGTACCCCCGCACCGGCTTACGGCCGGTACGCCCGCGTGTCGTCGATCTGGCGGTAGCGGTCGCGGAGCTGCGTCTCGCGCGACACCATCGGCACCTCGCGGCCGCGGACGATCACGGTGCTCACGCGGGTGAGCAGCTCCAGCGGGTCACCGTCCCACACCACCACGTTGGCCACCTTCCCCGGCTCCAGCGACCCGTAGCGGTCGGCCAGGCCGAAGATCTGCGCCGGGTACAGCGTGACCGCGCGCAGCGCCTCGTCCCACGGGAGCCCGTAGGCCACGGCGTTGCCGGCCTCCTGGCGGATGTTGTAGGCCTGGAAGGTTTCGCCGGTGGTGATGGCCACCTGCACGCCGGCGCGCCGCAGCCGGGCCGCGTTCTCGAAGGTGGCGCCCAGCGCCTCGTAGCTGCTGGGAAGGTTGTTGAGCACCTTCACCAGCACCGGCACGCGCGCCTGCGCCAGGTCGCCCGCCACCATCCACGCCTCGGTGCCCCCCACCACGATCAGCTTGAGCCCGTACTCGCGGCCGATGCGCAGCACCGTCTGGATGTCGCTGGCGCGGTGCACCTCCACCGCCAGCGGGAGGCGGCCGGCCAGCACCGGCTGCAGCGCCTCCAGGTCGAGCCGGCTCACCGAGAACTCGCGCGTCTCGCCGCGCTCGAACGCCTGGCGGCTGCGGTTCCAGGCGCGCGCGTCTTCCAGCACCTCGCGCAGGCGCAGCGTCTGCCCGCCGCGGGCGCCGTTCCCCGCGTCGCGCGAGTTCTCGGCCATGCTGGCGAACATGGCCACGGGGCTGGCGATCAGCATGTCTTCCAGCCGGTTGCCCAGCAGGTCGATGGCCACGGCCTGGCCGGCGATCAGCCCGCCGCGGGGCCGGCTGACCACGGTGGTGACCCCCGCGATCCGGCTCACCGGGATCACCATCGAGCGCGGGTTGATCCCGTCGGCCACGTTGAAGGCGGCGGCCACCTGGTCGCCCCGGTTGGGCGCCACGTCGCGGATCTCGAAGTCGGCGGTCTCCTGCACCGAGCCCACCTCCACCAGCCCCATGGTGGTGGACGATTCGAAGAGCCCGGGGGTGACCCACTTCCCCGTGGCGTCGATCCGCCGCGCGTCGGCCGGGATGGCGACGCCGGCGCCCACGGCGGCGATGCGGCCGTCGCGGATCAGCACCGTGCCGCCGCGGATCGGCGCGCCGGTGACCGGGTAGACGGTGCCGCCGGTGATGGCGATGGTCTGCGCGGCGGCGGGGGCGGCGGCCAGCAGCAGCGCCGCGGAAAGAGCGATGGAGCGGTTCATCGGCCGGCCTCCGCGGGAAGGATGCCCACTTCGAAGTCGGTGCGGGGCCTGCGGTTGGGGTTCATGCGGTCGTACATCAGGGCGCCGTCGATGTACACCTGGTCGGCGCGGGTGTACACGCTGAACGGGTTGCCGGACCAGATCACCACGTCGGCGTTCTTCCCCTGCTCCAGCGTGCCCACCCAGCGGTCGATCCCCAGCGCCCAGGCGGCGTTGGCGGTGATCCAGCGGATCGCCACCGCGTCGGGCACCTCGATCCCGATCTCGCGGCCGGCCTCCATGGCCTTGGCCGCCTCCTGGTTCAGCTTCTGGATCCCCGTGGGGTCGTCGGAGTGCACGATGGCGCGGGCGCCGCTCTCGTGCACCAGCGCCACGTTGGCGCGGGTGAAGTCGAGCGCCTCCATCTTGAACCCCCACCAGTCGGCCCACAGCGAGCCGCTGATGCTGTCGCGGGCCATCAGGTCGCGCACCTTGTAGGCCTCCACCCCGTGGTGGAACGAGCGGATGCGGTAGCCGAACTCGCGGCTCAGGTCGATCATCTGCGCCATCTCGTCGGCGCGGTAGCAGTGGTTCTGCACCGTGATGGTCCCGTCCAGCACGCCGGACAGGGTGTCGAGCTGCAGGTCGCGGGTCGGCGCGTCCGGGTTCTCGCCGCGACCGACGCGGTCGCGGAAGATGCGCCAGCGACGGCCGTACTCGGCGGCGCGGATCCATGCGGCCCGGAAGCCGGCGACGTTGCCCATGCCGGTGGCCGGCGACCGTTGACGACTGCCGTAGACGCGGCTCGGGTTCTCCCCGCACGCCATCTTCAGGC
>DASWMA010000064.1:0-3195 GCA_036399995.1 Longimicrobium sp.
ATGCACCACATCGTCAGCGACGGGTGGAGCCTGGGGGTGCTGCAGCGCGAGCTGGGCGCGCTGTACGCCGCCTTCGCTGCCGGCCTGCCGGACCCGCTCCCCCCGCTGGCGCTGCAGTACGGCGACTTCGCGCTCTGGCACGACGAGTGGCTGAGCGGCGAGCGGCTGGAGCGGCACCTGGCGTTCTGGCGGCGCGCGCTGGAAGACGCCCCGCCCGCGCTGGAGCTGCCCACCGACCGCCCCCGCCCCGCCGTGGAGACCCACCGCGGCGAGAGCGCGCGCTTCGACGTGCCCGCCGAGGTCGCCGACCGGCTGCGCGCGGTGGCGCGCGAAGAGGGAGCGACGCTCTTCCACGTCCTCCTCGCGGCGCTGCGGCTGGTTCTCGCCCGCCACGCCGGGCAGGACGAGGTGGTGGTGGGCACCCCGTCGGCCAACCGCGGGTGGACCGAGGTGGAGCCGCTGATCGGCTTCTTCGTCAACATGCTCCCGCTGCTGACCGCCGTTCCCGGCGACCCCACCTTCCGCGGGCTGGTGGCGGCCGAGCGCGAGACGATGCTGGCGGCCTCGGCGCACCAGCACCTGCCGTTCGACCGGCTGGTGGAGGAGCTGAGGCTGCCGCGCGACCCCGGCCGCAACCCCGTGTTCCAGGCGGTGATGACGCTGCAGAACGCGCGGATGGAGCTGCCGGCGCTCCCCGGCTGCCAGGTGGACGCGCTGCAGCCGCGGCTGGAGACCAGCCAGTTCGACCTGACCTTCGACACCTATGAGGACGAGGGCGGCGCGCTGCGGCTGGAGGTGATCTGGAGTGCCGACCTGTTCGACGCGCCCACTGTGCACCGCATCGCCCGGCACTACCTGGAGCTGCTGGCGAACGCCGCCGCCGCGCCCGACGTGCGCCGGTCGCGGCTGGAGATGGCGGACGCGGCCGAGCGGGCGTTCGTGGTGGACGCGTGCAACCGCACGGCCGCGGCGTACGAGCGAGACGCCGCCGTGCACCGCCTGTTCGAGCGCCAGGCCGCCGCGACCCCGCACGCCCGGGCGGTGGAGTTCGCCGACGTCCGCCTGAGCTACGCCCAGCTGAACGCGCGCGCCAACCGCCTGGCCCGCCGCCTGGTGGCCGCGGGGGTGGGCCCGGAGGCGCGGGTGGGGGTGGCGATGGAGCGCTCGGCCGGGCTGGTCGTGGCGCTCCTGGCCGTGCTCAAGGCGGGCGCGGCGTACGTCCCGCTCGACGCGTCGTATCCCCCCGACCGGCTGGCGTTCATGCTGGTGGACGGGGAGGTCTCGGTGCTGGTCGTCGCCGACGAGGTGCCGGCGGCGCTGGACGGCTTCGGCGGCGTGGTGGTGCGCGCCGGCCACGCGGGCGAGGGACCGGCCGGCGGTCGGACGGAAGACGGGGATGATGCCGACCTCGCGGCGGACGCGGGGCCGGGGCACCTGGCCTACGTGGTCTACACGTCGGGCTCCACCGGCCGTCCCAAGGGCGTGGCGGTGCCGCACCGCGGCATCCTGCGGCTGGTGCGCGGGGCCGACTACGCCGATCTCGGCCCCCGGGAGGTGTTCCTGCAGCTGGCGCCGGTGAGCTTCGACACCTCGCAGCTGGAGATCTGGGGGGCGCTGCTGAACGGCGGGCGGCTGGTGGTGGCGCCGCCCAACCCGCTGTCGCTGCGCCAGATCGGGGCGCTCCTCGAAGACCGGGGGATCACCACCCTGTGGCTGACCACCGGGCTCTTCCACCGGATGGTCGACGAGGAGCTCGAGGCGCTGGGGCGCGTGCGGCAGCTGCTGGCCGGCGGCGACGTGCTGTCGGTGGCCCACGTGGGGCGCGTGCTGCAGGCGCATCCCGCGCTGCGGCTGATCAACGGCTATGGGCCGACGGAGAACTCCACCTTCACCTCGTGCCACACCGTCCGCCCGGAGGACACGGGCGGACCGTCGGTTCCCGTGGGCCGCCCGGTGACGCGGAGCCGCGTCTCGATCCCCATCGGCGTGCCGGTGGCCAACTCCACCGCCTACGTCCTCGATCCGGCCGGACAGCCGTGCCCGCTGGGCGTGCCCGGCGAGCTCTACGCGGGGGGCGACGGGGTGGCGCGCGGCTACCTCGGCCAGCCGGCGCTCACGGCCGAGCGCTTCGTCCCCGATCCGTTCTCGCGGGAGCCCGGCGCGCGCCTCTACCGCACCGGCGACCGGGTGCGGCGCAGGGAGGACGGGACGCTGGAGTTCCTGGGGCGCATCGACCAGCAGGTGAAGGTGCGCGGCTTCCGGGTGGAGCCGGGCGAGATCGAGGAGGCGCTGAAGGCGCATCCCGCCGTGGGCGACGCGGTGGTGGTGGCGCGCGCCGACGGCGGCGCCGACAAGCGGCTGGTGGCCTACGTGGTGGCGCGCAACGGCGTGGCGCCCGAGCCCGCGGCGCTGCGCGGCGCCCTGCAGGCGCGGCTCCCGGACCACATGGTCCCCTCGGCCTTCGTGGTTCTCCCCGCCATCCCGCTGACCCCCAACGGGAAGGTGGACCGCCGCGCCCTTCCCGCGCCGCAGGTGGAGACGACCGCGCACGACGAGCCACGCACCCCCGCCGAGGAGATGCTGGCCGGGATCTTCGCCGCGCTGCTGGGGGTGGAGCGCGTGGGGGCCGAGGACGACTTCTTCCGCCTGGGCGGGCACTCGCTGCTGGCCACGCAGCTCGCGTCGCGCGTGCGCCGCGCCTTCGGCGTGGACCTGCCGCTGCCGGTGGTGTTCGAGGCCCCCACCGCGCGCCGGCTGGCCGCGCGCCTCGAGGCGGCCGCCCCCGACGCGCCCGAGCCGCTCCCGCCGATGGAGCCGATCGCGCGCGGCGGGGCGCTCCCCATGTCGTTCGCGCAGGAGCGGCTCTGGTTCCTGGAGCGCCTCCTCCCCGGCCGCGGCCTGTACAACATGCCCGTGCGCCACCGCCTGGACGGGCCGGTGGACGCGGATGCGCTGCGCCGCGCGCTGGAGGCGGTGGTCGCGCGGCACGAGAGCCTGCGGGCGCGCTACCGCGAGGTGGACGGCGCGCCGGTGCAGGAGATCGCCGCGCCATGGCCCATCGACCTCCCCGTCGTGGCCGTCGCCGACGCGGCACAGGCCGAGGCGTGGCTGGCGGCCGAGGCGTGGCGCCCGTTCGACCTGGAGCGCGGGCCGCTGGTGCGCGCGGCGCTGGTCCGCCTGTCCGATCGCGAGCAC
>DASWMA010000065.1:0-11071 GCA_036399995.1 Longimicrobium sp.
GCGCGGGCGATCAGCTCCTTGCCGGTGCCGTTCTCGCCCGTCACGAGGACGCGGGCGTCGGTGGGCGCCACCTTCTCCACCCGGTCCAGCACCTGCCGCAGCGCGAACGAGCGGCCGACGATCTGGTGGCGGCTCTCCACCTCGCCGCGCAGCCGCGCGTTCTCGGCCTGCAGCCCCTGCTGCGACAGCGAGTTGCGCAGCACGATCAGCAGCCGCTCGGTGTCGAGCGGCTTCTCGAGGAAGTCGAAGGCGCCGCGGCGGGTGGCCTCCACGGCGGTGTTGATGGTGCCGTGGCCGCTCATCATCACCACCACCGCCGCCGGGTCGTTCTCGCGGATCTTCGTGAGCGTCTCCAGCCCGTCCATCCGCGCCATCTTCACGTCGAGGAAGGTGACGTCGGGCTTGAAGTCGCGGTACAGGTCGATGGCCTCGGCCCCGCCGCCCGCCGCGCGGACCTCGTGGTCTTCGTATTCGAAGAGCTGCGTGAGGACGTGCCGGATGCCCTGTTCGTCGTCTACGACGAGGATGCGTGCCATTTAGCTGCGGAGTGCGAAAGTGCGAAAGTACGAGAGTGCGAGAGTGCCCAGTCCCAAGTGCCCAGTGCCCAGCGCCGAACAGGTGCGTGAGTGCGGAGTGCGCGTGTGCGTTGGTCTCGCGCTCGTCCGCGGGCTGTCCCCTGCCCCCTGTCCCCTAGCGTGTGGGGGCCAGGATCAGCTCGCCGCCCGCCACGCGCGCCGAGCCGACGCCGGGGGGGAGGGCGAACGGGTACTCGTCGCGGCCAAGGCCGGGCTCGGTAGGCGCGCCCACGCGCTTCAGCCCGTTGATGTACACGTCGCGCGGCACCGGCACCTTGGCCACCGACACGTTGTCGATGCGGATGGCGGCGCGGCCGGGGCCCAGCGTGCGCAGCTGCCCCCGCACCCGCACGTCGGCCGTGTCGGGGAGGAAGTCGCGCAGCGCCTGCACGTCGCGGGTGTTGGGCAGGCGGTCGGTGGGAAGGCGGCCGTTCAGCGTGAGCGTGTCGCCGGTAAACTGCACCGTGGGCGCGTCGAGCTGGTCGGTGAACTGGTCCTTGAACCGGTAGCGCAGGTAGCTGGTGAACTCCACGCTGTTCAGGTGCACCGTGTCGCCGCTGCTGCGCATGCGCGCCAGCTTGTCTTCGGCACTCTGCGCCGCCTCGGGCGACACCTGCATGGCCGCCGCGGGCTCCTTCTGCCACGGGCCGGGGATGCGGTCGCGGAACGTGTAGCCGGCGAAGAGCAGGGCGCCCAGGCCGATCAGCGCCAGCAGAGTGCGCATGGGGTTCGATTCGGGGGTTCGGGACGATGGAGGGCCGACGCGTGATCCGTCCGCCGCGTGGTAGCTACCCCCGTGCGGTGGGGGAAGTTTCCAAAACGTCCTCCAGGATGGACGCTACCGCGGCGGCGGCGGCGTCCACCTCGGCCTCCGTCGTCGCCCATCCCACCGAGAAGCGGACGGCGCCGGTCTCGGCCACGCACAGCAGCTGGTGCGCCTCGGGCGCGCAGTGCAGCCCCGCGCGCGTCATCACCCCGTGCTCGTGGTCGAGCCGCCAGGCCAGGCGCTCGGGCTTGATGGCGTCCGACGCGATGGTCACGATCCCCACCCCCTCCGGCGCGGCGGGGGAAAGGACGCGCACGCCCTCGATCATCCCCAGGCGCTCGCGCAGCCGCTGCTTGAGCGCGGCCTCGTGAACGTGCGCGGCTTCCACCCCTCTCGACTGCAGCCAGCGCACGCCGGCCAGCAGGCCGGCGATCCCCGGGCCGTTCAGCGTTCCCGGCTCCAGCCGGTCGGGCATCGCGTCGGGCATCCCCGGGGGCATCGAGTCGCCGCCGGTGCCGCCGGCCGCCACCGGGTCGATCTCCACCCCCGGGCGAACGTAGAGGCCGCCGGTGCCCTGCGGCCCCAGCAGCCCCTTGTGCCCGGTGAACGCCAGCACGTCGATCTCCATCGCCTCCACGTCCACCGGCAGGTGCCCGGCGGACTGCGCGGCGTCGACCACGACCAGCGTGCCGTGCGCGCGCGCCCGCCGGGCCATCTCGCGCACGGGGAGCACGGTGCCGAGGACGTTGGAGGCGTGCGGGATGGCCAGGACGCGCGCCGGCCGGCCATCCCCCGCCAGCGCCGCGTCGAGCTCGTCCAGGTCGAGGGTGCCGTCGGTGCAGCCGCCCAGCACCGTCTGCTCCACGCCGCGCGCGGCCAGCAGCGCGGCGGGGCGGCGGACGGCGTTGTGGTCGTAGGCGGTGCGCACGAGCCGGTCGCCGGGGCGCAGCAGGCCCGCGAGCGCCGCGTTCAGCGCGTAGGTGGCGTTGGGGAAGAAGGCGATGCGGCCGGGGTCGCCCTCCGCGCCGAACAGCTCGGCCAGGGCGATGCGGCAGCGCAGGGTGATGCGGCCCGCCTCCAGCGCCAGCCGGTGCCCCGCGCGCCCCGGGGTGGCGCCCACGTCGCGCAGGTAGCGCGCGACCGCCTCGATCACCTCCGGCGGCCGGACGGCACTGGTCGCAGCGTAGTCGAGGTAGATGCCGTCCATCCGCCGGCCCCGGGTCAGCCCGCGGCCGGGCCGAAGTCCAGCGCCACGTAGCGGAACCCGGCCGCCTTCACCGAGTCGGCGATCCCGGCGCCCTCGGGCCCCAGCATTCGCTCCCAGTCGGCGGCGGGAACGCGGACGGCGGCGATCTCGCGCTGGTGGCCCTCCACCTCCACCGTGGCGCCGTACACGCCCTGGTCGGCTAGCGCGCGCTCGGCGGCGGCGACGCGTGCGTCGGCGCTCATGCGGCGCCTCCCAGCTGCACCAGCTGCGCGGCGGCGAGCCCCTCGTTCAGCGCGCCGCGGCGGTAGCCCTGCAGGTCGACCAGGACGCGGCGGAAGCCGGCCTGGAGCACGGCGGCGTGGATGGCGGCGCGGTGTTCGGCCACGCGCGCGATCTCGGCCGGGTGCACCTCCAGCCGGGCCACGTCGCCGTGGTGGCGCACGCGGAAGTCGCGGAAGCCCAGCGCCCGCAGCGCCAGCTCGGCGGCTTCCACCTGCCGCAGCCGCTCGGGGGTCACCGCCAGCCCGTAGGGGAGGCGGGAGGCGAGACAGGGCGCGGCGGGCTGGTCCCACGTGGGCAGCCCCAGCTCGTGCGACCAGGCGCGGATCTCGGCCTTGGTGAGCCCCGCCTCGAGCAGCGGCGAGCGGACGGCGTTCTCGGCGGCGGCCACGGCGCCGGGGCGGTGGTCGCCCACGTCGTCGGCGTTGCTCCCGTCGAGCACCGTGCGCAGCCCGTGCTCACGGGCCACCGAGGAGAGGCGCGTCCACAGCTCGCTCTTGCAGAAGTAGCAGCGGTTGCTGGGGTTGGCGGCGTAGCGCGGGTCGTCCATCTCCCGCGTCTCCACCTCCAGCCAAGGGATGCCGCAGTCGGCGGCCACCTGGCGCGCGGTGTCTTCCATCCAGCTGGCGATGCTGTCGCTCTTGCCGGTCACGGCCAGCACGTGGTGTGCGCCCAGCAGCTCCACGGCCACGCGGGCCAGGAACACGCTGTCCACGCCGCCGCTGTAGCCGATCACCACCGATTCGCATTCGCGGAGAATGGCTTCCAGCCGCTCGCGCTTCTCCCGGGGCACCGTGGTCAATTCGCCTGCACCTCGTGCTGCATGATGGATCAAAAGACGGGGCGGACAATCTGCCGCGCTCCTGCATACCCCGCCAGCGGCGGTGTGGTCGCGGAGTGGCGGGTGGTCGTTGCAAGAGTCGGGGGATGGCGAGAATCGGAGCGGCAGAGTTTCGGCTTCCGTCTGGGGAGATACAGCACCGGGAGGGCAGGATTCGCGAAAGGCGGCTGAAGCCGCATGCTACGACCACAGGAAGCCTCGCAAACTGCGCGAGGCTGTGGGGAAGGCTGCCGTGGCTGGCCCGAGCCGACGGTCCGGGGCCGAGCCGCGGCGGGGCCCCCACCCGGAATTCCGCGGACGATACTGCTGTCCGCGGAATTCCGACCTCCCCCAAAACAGCTGGGGGAGGTAGAACAAGGCCGGCGGGCTCACCGCCGTCACGGCCTCTGCTGCTTCACCGGAGCTTGTGGCAATGCACGGCACCCGCGGCCGCAGCCTCGCGCGGTTTGCGAGGCTTCTCGTCGTTGTTGCTGCGGCTTCAGCCGCCGGTGTGAACCGGCCGCCCGAGCAGTGCTTGCCTCTCCCTGACCTGTGTCTCGGCCCCGTGTCTCGGCCCGGGTGAAGGACGTCGGGGGGGATGAAGGGCGAACGAGAGGGGCTGGCCCGCGGCGCCGCGGGCCAGCCCCTTCATCTCCCCGATCACTCGCCGTTCAGGCGAGGCGTGATGCGCGGCTCAGCAACGGTACTCGCCGCACATCGGCTCCTCGGGCTCGTGGTACACGTAGAACTGCGGCGAGGTGGCGCTGGCGCCGCCCGAGGTCACCGTCACACGCAGGTAGAACGATGGTGCGTAGCGGCCGACCAGCCGGGTGTACGTGCTGCTGTTGGTGCCCACGTTGGTCCACGTGCTGCTCAGCTCGCTGCGGTACTGCCACTGGTACGTGTACGTGCCGTCGCCGCCCGAGGCGTTCGCCGTCCAGGTGCGCGTGGCCGCGCCGTAGATCCAGTCGGGCCCGCTGATGCTGGCCGACACCCCCGACGGAGGCGGCGGCGGAGGCGGCGGCGGGGGAGGCGGAGGCGGCGGGCTGCCGCCCAGCGTGTACAGCAGCAGGTTGGGCGAGCCCGCGCCCAGGCCGTAAAGCTTCCAGGCGCTGGCATTGCTCACGATCGCGCTGTTCACCGTGTAGGCCGAGGCACCCGGGTTCGACTGCAGGTACAGCGCGGCCGCGCCCGCCACGTGCGGCGAGGCCATGCTGGTGCCGTCGATGGTGTTGGTGCCGCCGTACAGCCACGCCGAGGTGATCCCCTGGCCCGGCGCGTACAGGTCCACGCAGCTCCCGAAGTTGCTGAACCAGGTCTGCTGGTCGTAGCTGTCGGTGGCCCCCACCGTGAGCGCCGAGGGGGCGCTGGCCGGCGAGTAGTAGCAGGCGTCGTCGGTCCAGTTGCCGGCCGCCACCGCCACCGTGACCCCGCTCGCCACCAGGTTCTCGATCGCGTCGTTCACCGCCTGCACGTACCAGCCGCCCAGCGACAGGTTGGCCACCGACGGCGTGGCATGGTACCACCGCACCCAGTCGATCCCGGCGATCACGCCGTCCCAGGTGCCGTAGCCGTCGCAGTCCAGCACGCGCACGGCCACCAGCCCCACCCCCTTGGCCACGCCGTAGTTGGCGCCGCCGATGGTGCCCGCCACGTGCGTTCCGTGGCCGTTGCAGTCCTGCGCGCCACCGCCGTACGCGTCGTAGCCGGCCCACGCGCGCCCGCCGAAGTCCCAGTGGCTGGTCTCGATCCCCGTGTCGATCACGTAGACCGTGACGCCCGAGCCGGTGGCGGAGTAGGTGTAGCTGCCGTTCAGCGGAAGGTCGCGCTGGTCCACGCGGTCGAGCCCCCAGCTCGCCGCCTGCACGATGCTCACGCGCTGGTCCTGCTCCACGTACGCCACGTTGGGGTTGCGGCGCAGCGCCTCGGCCGCCTGGGCCGAGAGCTTCGCCGAGAAGCCCTTGATCGCGTGCTGGTAGGTGAAGCGGAGGGTGCCGCGGTGCGCCGCGGCCAGCTGCCGGGCCAGCCCCGGCACGTCGCGCACGTCCTTCTTGAACACCACGATGTACTGGTCGGGCACCGGCTGGGCGGCGCGCGCCGCCGGCCGTGCCGCCGCCGGTTCCCTGGCCGCGGCGTCGGGCGCGCTGGGCGTGTCGGTGCACGCCGCGAGCCCGGTGAGGGAAAGCGCCATGGCCGCAAAGAGGATCTTGCCGCGCATGAGCATACTGCGAAGCCCTCCGTGTGCTCCGGGGAGTTGGGGTTCCCGCGGCGCGTCCCGGAGCAGGCGCACGCGGCCACGGGTGGAGACGGCGGGGCAAGCCGTCCCCCTAGGGGTACTCAGGCCGACCGAACCTCACCAACCCGGCGACGCGTCGCCAAAACACGGGCACATTCCGTCCTCATCTGTCGCTCATAGGCTGCCGCGAATTTCGTGCCGAAAGACCCTGGTTTTGAAGATAAACACCGCGTACACCCGCTCTGCCATAGGTGAGGATTCATGATGGGAACACAACGAAACGTGGTACCGTTTCGTGATCCCGCGAATCTTCTACTTCAGCGGTTTACAAGGTGAACGGCAGACGGGCGCGAGCCGCTTTTCCGCCCGCTGGAAAGTCCGTAAGTACTCGCGCCCCGTTGCGGGGGACGTCGGGACCGGAGTCTTTCCGCAACGCAGAATCCCCTCCGGCCGCGTGGCCCGAGGGGATGCTCCTCGTGTCGACGGGGATGCTGCGCGTCCGCGCCGTTCTACGCCACGCGCTCGGAGGCCGAGGATGGGGGAGCCGCCGGTTCGCGCGCGACGGCCGGCACCGGCGCCGCCACGGCATCGGCCGCCAGCGCCGCCCCGGCCGCGGCTTCGTCGCGCAGCTCCTGGCGGCGCTTCGACCGGCCGATCATCTCGAACACGATCACCGGGATCGAGAGCGGCATCGACAGAAACAGCGCCAGGTCGGCGATGTTGCCCGGCGGCAGCCAGTACTGGCCCCAGCGGAAGGAGATGAAGTCGGTGACGCCCCAGTGCACCGCGCGCTCGCCCAGGTTGCCCAGCATCCCCCCCAGCACCAGCCCGGCGAACACCCACGCCCACGCCCGGTGCGTGCGCGGGAAGCGGTGCCCCCGCCCGATGATCTGCAGCAGCACCAGCGACCCCAGCACCGCCGCCATGATCGCGATGATCTTGCGCGTGCCGAGCGGGAAGTTGTCCCAAAGCCCCAGCACCATCGCGTTGTTGCGCACGTGCCAGAAGGCCAGCTTCCCAGGGATCACCTCGTACAGGTGCTCCAGCGGGATGCTGCGGGTGATCAGGAACTTGGTCCCCCAGTCGGCCGCGGCCACGCACAGCGCGATCGCCATCGTGGGGATCCACCCGCGCATCGGCTGGTGGTCGGCGAAGCGGCGGCCGGGCGAGCGCTCGGGGTGGAGCGTGCCGCGGCGGTCGCCCATCAGGCGGCGGAGGGCTCTGCGGATCGGGTGGTTCGTGCTCACGGCCTCGCTGCTCGAAAACGGTGCTGCGGCATTCGTTTCCGACGCCTGTTTCAAGATGCAGGCCGGGAGGGTGCGACAGTACGGAGGACGAGGTACGGAGGTTCCAGCCCGCGGCTTCGGCCGCCCGTCGCGACGCCGGGGGCTCGGGCGGCTGGCGAACCGGAGCGATTCCGGCCAGAATGGAACCCGGGTGTTCACCTCGACCCCGGATCCGGAGAGGCTCGATGAACCGCCGATGGATCTCCGCCCTGACGATGGTGCTGCCGGGCGCGTTCACCGCGGCGGGATGCGGGGGCGCTCCGCCCGCGCCGCCACCACCGCCAGCGCCGGAGCCGGTCGCGCCCGCTGCTCCGGCCCCGCCCACCGCCCTCGGCTACCCCGAGACCATCAGTGCCTGTGTGCTGCGGAACGGCCGGATGGAGGTCCAGACGGTCCGGTACGACATCGCCACGGGTGACAGCACCATCAACGGCCGGCAGTTCCATGAAGCGTTTCCCGTCACGGCCGAGCACGCGGCTTCCGCGCGGTGGTACGCCGGCCACGAGCCGATCACGTTCGCCGGCCGCAGGTTCGTGAAGTACGGCCTTCCACGGTTGTTCTCCCCCGACGAGGTGGTGTCCGCGGGCACCTACCGGGGCGTCACCGTGTTCGTGGAGACCGGCGTCGACCCCGCACGCCCCGAGGTCGTCTACCTGGCGGTCACCCCCCGGTGCGAGCTCCAGCCGTACCACGGCTCCGAAACCGGCGGCGCCGTGCGCGGCTAGCGGGCCAGCGATCCATAACGTGAATGGTCTTTCAACGGCGGATGATGCGATGAACCGAACCTGGATCGCGGCGGTGGCGGCAGGCGCCCTGACGGCATCCGCATGTGCAACGCCCACCCCGGAACCACCACCGGCTCCGCCACCCGCGTCCACGCCTGGAATCGTGATCTCGCCACGTTCGCCCGTCCCGACGCTGGAGGACATCACCGCGTGCCTGGTGCGGAACGGACGGATGGAGATGACGCCGGCCCACTTCTACCCCGTCACGGGCGACACCACCGTGAACGGCCGCCAGTTCCGCGACGTGTACCCCGTCACGGCGGAGCATGCCGCCTCGGCCGCGTGGTACGTGGACAACGAGCCGGTGCCGTTCGCCGGCCGCAGGTTCGTGAAGTACGGACTGCCGCGGGCGCTCGCCCCCACCGACCTGATCCCCGCGGGCACCTTCCGCGGCGTGGCGCTCTTCACGTCGGCCGGCAGCGATCCCGCGGACCCGGACGTGATCTACCTGCCCGTCAATCCCTGGTGCGAGTTCCAGCCGTACCAGGGCCACCGCTCCAGCGGCGCAGTGCGCGGCTAGCGGCCTGCGACGGTGCGATACGCCGGCGGCGTGGCGAATCGCTGATCGGCGAACACCCTTTGACCCGGGAGATGGCGGGGATGAAGCGAACCTGGATCGCGGCGGCGTGCGTTCTTGCGGCATCGGCCTGTGGCCCGCGCACGCCCGTGCCGCCACCGGCACCACCCGCCCAGCGCGAGCCTGCGGCGGAACCGGCACCCCCGCCTCCGCCGCCGAACGTGGCGATCAACGGCCACATCACCGCGTGCGTGGTGCGGAACGGGCGGATGGAGATGGTGCCGATCCAGTACAACCCCGCCACGGGCGACACCACCGTGAACGGCCGCCCATTCCGCGAAGCGTTTCCCGTGACCGCCGAGTATGCCTCGGTCGCGCGGTGGTACGCCGACAACGAGCCGATCACCGTCAACCGCAGCCGCTACATCAAGTACGGGCTGCCGCGGGTGCTCGGCCCCACCGACGTGGTGCCGGCAGGGAGCTACCAGGGCGTGACCCTGTTCGCCGAGCCGGCCGAGCCGCCCGCGCGGGGCACGCGCGTGGATGTCTACTATCTCCCCGTGACTCCCGATTGCCAGTTCCAGCCGTACCAGGGCGGCCACGGGGGGAGCGCCGTGCGCGGCTGAGGGACGTTGCGACGGCGTCCGGACGAGCGGGTGCGTGAGCGATGCGCGCCCGCTGGGCCCGGGACAGGGCGCGTGCCGGATCTCGTTCGATCGATGGACGTCCGGCGTGGCGGGGGCCCGGCGCCGCTGGGCAGCGTGGTTTGCCGCCCTGCGGCGCGCGCAGCCCGGTGGCGCGCCCCGGCGCGCCACGCACCGGGGATTTCCAAGCATCGCTCTTGAAACAGGGTAGATCCGCTTCGCTCCCGCTCCGCGTATCATCCTGCACGCCGTACCGCGCAACCGACGCGCTCACGCATCCGGGAGGGTGGCGCGCATGGTCACCATGGCCGCACCTGAGACAAACTTGCTGCAATTCTTGCGTGCCAGGGCGGCGGGTAGATCCGGCCGTGTGCTCCGGCACCACCGGCCGGGCGGCCGGCCCGCGGGCCCGGCCGCGTATAATTCCGCAAGGAGCAACGATTTGGCCGTGTCCGACACGCTCGTTCCGGCACAGGCCGACAGCGCGCTGGTGCGGCGCATGGCCGCCGGAGACGAGGCCGCGCTGGGCGAGCTGCACGACCGCTTCGCCGCCCTGGTGCATTCGGTGGTGCTGCGCATCGTGGGCGACCCCGACGACGCCGAGGAAGTGCTGGAGGAAACGTTCTGGCAGGCGTGGCGCCAGGCCGGGCGCTACCAGGAAGTGCGCGGCGGGATCGGCACCTGGCTGGTGATGATGGCCCGCAGCCGCGCGCTCGACCGGGTGCGCGGCCGCCGGCGCATCCGCGAGGATCGCTGGGACGAGCTTCCCGAGCCCGCCGGCGGCGGCGACGCGTTCGGCACGCCGGCGCCCACCCCGCTCGAAGACGCGCAGGCCGACGAGATGCGGCGCGTGGTCGCGTCGGCCGTGGCCAGGCTGCCGGCCGAGCAGCGCCAGTCGGTGGAGCTGGCCTACTTCCGCGGGATGAGCCAGACCGAGATCGCCGAGGCAACGGGCCAGCCGCTGGGCACGGTGAAGACCCGGGCCCGCCTGGCCCTGCAGAAGCTGCGCGAAGCGCTGGCCGTGCTTCGGGAGGACGCGGGATGACCCCCGAGATGACGCACGACGACGTGCGGGCCGCGCTGGCCGCCGAGGCGCTGGGCGCGCTGGACGGCGCCGAGGCGGCCGCGGTGCGGGCACACCTGGCCACCTGCCCCGAGTGCCGGCGCGAGCTCGCCTCGCTGGAAGAGACCGCCGCCGCGCTGGCCCATGCCGCCCCGCACGCGCCGATGGACGCGGAGCGCTCGGCTCGCATGCGGGCGCGGCTGCTGGCCCGCGCCGCGGCCGATGGTGCCGGCGCTCCGTCCGCCCGCGCACCCGCGCCGGCGGACGCGGCCGTACCCGGCGTGATCCCGATCGCCCGTGCGCGCGAGCGGCGTGGGCTGGACGCCGGGTGGCTGGCGGCCGCCGCGGCGGTGGCGCTGCTGATCGCCGTCGGTGCCTGGGCGGCGCGGATGAAGGGGCGATACGACGCGTTGAGCGAGCGCTACGCCGCGCTGGAGGAGGATCGCGGGGTGCTGGCGCGGGCCATCGCGAAGCGTGACTCCACGCTGGCGGCGCTCGGCGCGCCGGGCGTGCGGGTGATCGAGCTGGCCAGCACGCAGCAGCGGGCGCCGGGCGGCCGGATGTTCTGGGACCCGCGCCGGGCGAAGTGGATCTTCTTCGCGCACGACCTTCCGGCGCTGCGGCCGGGGCGCGACTACCAGATGTGGCTGATCACCGCCGATGGCGCGATCAGCGCCGGCACCTTCAAGCCGCACGCCGACGGCAGTGCCGAGATGGAGGCCACCTACCCGCTGCCGCGCGGCCGGCTCCGCGCCGTGGCCGTGACCGACGAGCCCGAGGGCGGCCTGTCGCAGCCCAGCACCACGCCCATCATCGCCGGCACCGTCGCGGCCACCGAGTAAACGAGCGGTGAACGCAGAGCAACGGAGGGAAGGGAGTCAGGGGGAGAACCG
>DASWMA010000066.1:0-11683 GCA_036399995.1 Longimicrobium sp.
GGGGGAGGGGGTGAACTTCGGTGCGTCAGGATGCGAGCCTCCTGCGGGGATGCCGACCGTGGAGCCTCGCGCGGTTTGCGAGGCTTCCCGTGGTTGTAGCTGCGGCTTCAGCCGCCGGGTGAGGGGCCGTGGGAATCACCCCCGACCCACGGTCTTCGGCTGGCCCTGCGCACGCGGCGGCACGCGCTTCGCAGGCGAGCGCGGGGTTCCGCGAGGTCCGTTCAGCACCTGAACGACGCAACCATACGCGCGGCGGTGACACGCCGCGCCACATCCGGATCGTGATGGCTTCGGCGACTCTCCTGACCGACATCCAGCAGGTGGTGCACGGCGAGCACCGCGACGTGTTCCGCGTGCTGGGAATGCACCGCGTATCCATCGGCGGCGAGCTGCGGCTCGTGGTCCGCGCCTTCTACCCCGGCGCCCAGACGGCCGCCGTGGTCGACGCCGACACCGGCGACACGGGCGAGATGGAGCGCGTGCACCCCGACGGCTTCTTCGAGCTGGTGCTGCCCCCCGGCTCGCACCCGTTCCGCTACCGCCTGCGCGTGCGCACCGAGGATGGCGCCGTCGCCGAAGAGGCCGACGCGTACGCCTTCCCCTCCACCGTCCCCGACTTCGACCTGTACCTGATCGGCGAGGGGACGCACCTGCGGCTGTGGGACGTGCTGGGCGCCCACCCCGACGAGATCGAGGGCGCCGAGGGGACGCGCTTCGCCGTGTGGGCGCCCGGCGCGCGCCGCGTGAGCGTGGTGGGCGACTTCAACGGCTGGGACGGGCGGCGCCACGTGATGCGCTTCCACCCCGGCGCCGGCGTGTGGGAGATGTTCATCCCCGGCGTGGGCGAGGGCACCGTCTACAAGTACCAGATCCAGGGCGCCCACGGCGGCACCTTCCTGAAGGCCGACCCCGTGGCCTTCGGCAGCGAGAACCGGCCCGCCACCGCGTCGGTCGTGCGCGACCTGCGCGGCTTCGAGTGGAGCGACGCGGAGTGGATGGAGGAGCGGCGCACCGGCGACTGCTACGTGCGCCCGATGACCGTGTACGAGGTGCACCCCGGGAGCTGGCGCCGCGTGACCGAGGGCGACACCGACCGCCCGATGAACTGGCGCGAGCTGGGCCAGGAGCTGGGCGACTACCTGGGCGAGATGGGCTTCACCCACGTGGAGCTCCTTCCCGTGGCCGAGCACCCGTACGACCCCAGCTGGGGGTACCAGGTCACCGGCTACTTCGCCCCCACCGCCCGCTACGGCACCGCCGACGACTTCCGCTGGTTCGTGGACCACATGCACGCCCGCGGGATCGGCGTGATCCTCGACTGGGTGCCGGCGCACTTCCCCAAGGACGCCCACGGGCTGCGGCGCTTCGACGGGAGCGCGCTGTACGAGCACGAAGACCCGCGCCAGGGCGAGCACCCCGACTGGGGGACGCTGATCTTCAACTTCGGCCGCAACGAGGTGCGCAACTTCCTCGTGGCCAACGCGCTGTTCTGGCTGGAAGAGTTCCACATCGACGGGCTGCGCGTGGACGCGGTGGCCTCGATGCTCTACCTGGACTACAGCCGCCAGGCGGGGCAGTGGGTGCCCAACGCCTTCGGCGGGCGCGAGAACCTGGACGCCATCCACTTCCTGCAGCAGGTCAACTCCGTCGTGCGCGACCGGCACCGCGGCGCGCTGATGATCGCCGAGGAGAGCACGGCGTGGCCGGGGGTCACGCAGGCGCCGCACCTGGGCGGGCTGGGCTTCCACCTCAAGTGGAACATGGGGTGGATGAACGACTTCCTCCGCTTCGCCGAGGAAGACCCGGTGTACCGCAAGTACCACTTCAACCTGATCACCTTTTCGCTGATGTACGCCTTCAGCGAGCACTTCGTCCTCCCGTTCAGCCACGACGAGGTGGTGCACCTGAAGGGCTCGCTGATCGAGAAGATGCCGGGCGACCGGTGGCAGAAGTTCGCCAACCTGCGCTGCTGCCTGGGGTTCATGTGGGGCCACCCGGGGAAGAAGCTGCTCTTCATGGGCGGCGAGTTCGGCCAGTGGCGCGAGTGGAGCGAAAGCCGCTCGCTCGACTGGCACCTGCTGGAAGACCCGCTGCACGCCGGGATGCAGCGGTTCATGCGCGACCTGAACGCGCTGTACCTGCGCGAGCGGGCGTTCTGGGAGACCGACTTCAGCTACGAGGGGTTCAGCTGGATCGACTTCCGCGACGTGGAGCAGAGCGTGCTGAGCTTCATCCGCCGCGGGGCGGAGAGTGGCGAGCAGCTGCTGCTGGCGTTCAATTTCACCCCTATCCCCCGGCACGGGTACCGCCTGGGCGTGCCTCACGAGGGCGGCTGGGTGGAGGTGCTGAACAGCGACGCCGAGGCGTACGGCGGGAGCAACCTGGGCAACATGGGGCGGGTGGAGACCGAGGCGGTGCCGCAGCACGGGCACCCGCAGTCGCTGCGCCTGACCCTGCCGCCGCTGGGGGTGGTGGTGATGAAGCCCGAACGACCCTGAACCGACCGACACACGAAAGACTGACGATGCCGAAGACCACGACGGGCCCGGCCACCGGGACCCGCGCGAACGATGCACAGCCGGCCGGCGTGGCGGTGGATGCCCGCACCGCCGCCCCCTCCCCGGCCGACCCGCCCGAGGTGAAGGCGCAGAGCACCTCGCCCCGCGCCCGGAGGGCGGCGGCCGAGAAAGCCTCCGCTGCCGCGAAGAAGCCGGCCAGGGCCGCGGCGAAGGGGAAGGGCGGCAAGGCCGAGTCGGGCCGCTTCGTCCACAAGAAGAAGGGCCCGGACCTGCGCGAAGACCTGCGCGCCTTCGTGCAGGCACAGCCCAGCGGGTGGGGGCACGAAGACTGGATCTCGTTCCTCGACCACCTGCGCGAGCGCGGGCACGACACCACCGACCCCGAGGCGGTGGGGCTGCTGCTGGAGCGCGAGCGGCTGGCCGCGATGCTCGAGCGCGTGCAGGGGATGGGCCCGCGCCGCGTGCAGGCGGTGGTGGACCGCTACGACACGGTGTGGAGCGCCCACCGCGCCGACGTGGAAGAGCTCGCCACCCTCCCGGGGATGAACCGCTCGCTGGCCGAGAAGGTGCGGCAGTCGCTGCACGGCTGAGTCTCTCCATCGGCCGGTGACGGGAGCCCTCCCGTGGATTCGTCCGCGGGAGGGCTCCTCACGTATGCCGGGATCAGGCTGAACTGCTTTCTCACACAGAGGCACAGAGACACAGAGAACCTGCGCGCTTTTCTCTGTGTCTCTGTGCCCTCTGTGTGACCATCGATCCCGGCCCGCGATGAGCATCGAACGAAAGGGCTTGACGTGAGACGTCCACGTGCTGATTATTCTGCACGTGCAGATTTTTCCGCACTTGCCCTCCTTCGTCCCCACGGGCTCCCCCACATGCCGGATTCCACGCTGACCGGGCTCAGCCGCCGCGAGCGGCAGATCATGGAGATCATCTATCGCCGCGGGAAGGCCACCGCCGCCGAGGTGATGGACGAGCTTCCCGATGCGCCCACCTACAGTGCCGTGCGCGCCGCGCTGCGCCTGCTGGAGGAGAAGGGGACGCTGCGCCACGAGATGGACGGGAAGCGCTACGTGTACGCCCCCGTCACGCCGCGCAGCCGCGCCCGCAGCAGCGCACTGCGCGACGTGGTGCGCAACTTCTTCGGGGGGAGCACCGAGCAGGTGATGAACGCGCTGCTCGAGGAGAACCGCCCCTCGCCCGCCGAGCTGGAGCGGATGGCCGAGCTGATCGCGAAGGCGCGGCGGGAGGACGGCCAATGAGCGCCCTGCTGCTTGCCGACGTGTTCGCGGCGCTGGCCGACGCCGCCGTGAAGGGCACCGTCATCCTGCTGGCCGCGCTGGTCGCCACGCGGCTGATGCGCCGCCGCTCGGCCGCCGCGCGGCACCTGGTGTGGATGGTGGCGCTGGCGTCCGTCGTGGCGCTGCCGCTGGCTACCCGCGTCCTTCCCGCCTGGCGCGTGGTGCCCGTCCCCGCCCCGCTGCGCCCCGCCGCCGCCTTCGTCGCCTCGCCCGATGCGACGCCGGCTCCCTCGATCGCTGTCTCGCCGACGGCCCTCGCGCCCGTGGCATCGCCGGCCAAGCAGACCGTGGCCGGCACCCAATCGTCGACCACCTCGCAGCCGTCCGCCACGACGACGGCCGCCCCGGAGGCGTTCGACTGGAAGGCGGCGCTGCTGGTGCTGTGGGGGATCGGCGGCGCGCTGCTGGTGCTGCGGCTGGCGTACGGCCTGGCGCGCGTGTGGTGGATGCAGCGCCGCGCGGTGGAGATCGAAGACGAGGAGTGGGTGCACATCACCGACCGGCTCGCCCGCAAGCTGCGCGTGGGCCGGCTGGTCACCCTGCTGCGCGAGGCGCACGCGGTGGTGCCGATGACGTGGGGGATCGTGCGCCCCGTGGTGCTCCTCCCGTCGGACGCGGAGACGTGGGACAGCGAGCGCAGAACCGTCGTCCTCGCCCACGAGCTGGCACACGTCCGCCGGTGGGACACGCTCACGCAGTGGATCGCGCACCTGGCGCTGGCGCTGTTCTGGTTCCACCCGCTGGTGTGGCTGGCCGCGCGCCGCATGCGCGAAGAGCGCGAGCACGCCTGCGACGACGCCGTGCTCTCCATCGGCACGCGGCCGGTGGAGTACGCCGACCACCTGCTGAGCATCGTGCGCTCGCTGGGGACCGCCGAAGGGCCGGCCGCCGCGCTGGCGATGGCGCGCCGCAGCCAGTTCGAGGGCCGCCTCCTGGCGATCCTGGACGGCGCCACGCCGCGCGGCGGAGTGACGCGGGGCCTGGGGTTCGCCGCGCTCGCGGTCGCGGCCGCGGCGATGCTGCCGCTGGCCGCGCTGCGCCCGGCAGACGCGGCGCCCGTGGCCCGCGCGGAGGCAGCCGCGCCGGCCGCGCCTGCCGCCAAGCCCGCCCCTCCGCTGCTGGCGCGCGAAGACCGGCTGGCCCAGAGCGTGATCCGCGCGCTGAGCGGCGACGGCGACGTGGCCAAGCCCTTCACCGCGCAGCCCGAAGGGACGCCGAGCCCCGCCGCGCGGCAGGTGGAACGCCCGCCGCAGCCGTCCGCCCCCGCCGCCCCGCAGACGCCGGCGACGACGGTGCAGGCGCCGCAGCAGACGCCCGCGCCGCCCATGACGGCGGCCAGGCCGCTCGCGAGCACGTCGGCCGGGCTGCTGAACACGCTGCAGGAGGGCGCCGACCCCGGGCTCTACGCCGCCATCATCCGCGCGGCCAACGACATCCGCTCGCCCACCGAGCGGCGCCTGGTGCTGAACGCGCTCCTCGACAAGCGCGACCTGGGCCGCGGCAACGTGGTCGAGATCATCCGCTCCACCCGCACCATGGACTCCGACAGCGAGCGGCGGCTGGTGCTGAGCACGGCGATCCAGCACCGCGCGTTCCCGGCGAACCCGGTGGCGCACGAGTTCTACCAGGCGCTGACCGCCTTCAGCTCCACCGGCGAAGAGCGGCTGGTGATGGAGGCGCTGCTCACGCGCCACCAGCTGCGCCCGGAGTGCCTGGCGCTCCTCTTCGCCGAGCTGCGCCGGATGAGCAGCAACGGCGACCGCCGCCTGGTGCTGGTGACCGCCGCGCGCACCCAGCCGATGCACGAGGCCAACCGCGAGGCGTACATCTCCGCCACGCGCGACCTCACCTCCGACGGCGAGCGCCGGATCGCGCTGGACGCGCTGATGAGCCGTTCGCCCACGATCCGCACCTCCGGCACCCAGCAGGGCCGGGGCGAGAGCGTGTGGTCCACCGACACCGAGATCACCGAGAACGGCCGGCTGGTGACGATCGAGGCGCGGTCCGTGGTCTCCGGCCGCGCGAAGTGGGACATCCTCCGCATCCAGCCGGGCGGCCGGCTGAAGGTGCAGGAGGAGCGCGGCGGCACCGTGCGCCGCCTGATGGTGCTTCCCGGCGACGACGGAAAGCCGGTCTACACCTACACCGTCGACGGCCAGCCGCGCGCGTTCGACCCGGCCGCGCGGAGCTGGTTCCAGGCCGTGATCCGCGAGTTCACCAGCAGCTGATCCGTTCGGGCGCGCGGGAAGCCTCGCGCGCCCGTCCTTTCATCCCAAGTGCTGATTTTTCCGCACGTACAAGTGCAGATTTTTCAGCAGATCCATCCACCGGAGAGACCGAGATGAGCCGAACCACCCTCCCCCTGCTGGCGCTGGCCGCCGCCCTGCTCGCCGCGCCCGCGCAGGGCCAGCATACCCGCGTGTCGCACGGCGAATCGCACATCGTGGAACACCGCAACGGGCACAGGCTGGAAGTGCGGCTGCGCGGACAGGTGGAGTTCAACGACGACGCCGACTGGGTGACCGGCCTGGCCCCCGGCGCCTGGCTCTCGGTGCGCGAGGAGATGCGCGGCCGCGAGCAGCGGCTCGACTTCACCTCCAGCCGCGGAGACGTGCGCACCGTCTATCGCGTGGACGGCAGGGAGCGCCCGCTGGACGCTGAGGGGCGCGAGTGGGCGCGCCGGGTGCTGGGCGACGCCGTCCGCGAAAGCGGGTTCGCCGCCGAGGCGCGGGTCACGCAGATCCGCCGGCGCGCGGGGGTGAACGGCGTGCTGGGCGAGATCGCCGGGCTGCGCACCGACACCGGGCGGCGGATGTACTATCGCGCGCTGCTGGCCGGCGCGCCGCTCTCCGACGCCGAGTTCGCGCGGGTGATGGACGACGTGGGCGCGCGCATCCGCTCGAGCACCGAGACGCGGCTGGTGCTGGCCGACGCCGCCGACCGGGTGCGCGACGACCGGGGGCTGGCCGCGCTCCTCCGCGCCGCCGCCCGCATCGAGAGCGACACCGAGGCGCGGCTGGTGCTGACGCGCGTGGCCGAGCGGCACTCGCTGGCCGGCGCGGGGGTGCGCACGGCCTTCTTCCAGGCGGTGGATGGCCTGAACAGCAACACCGAGCGGCGCCTGGTGCTCAACACCGTCACCGAGCGCAACGCGCTGGCCGACGCGGGGATGCGCAGCGCCTTCTTCCGCGCCATCGACGAGATGGACAGCGACACCGAGCGGCGGCTGGTGCTCAGTGGCGCGCTCCGCCGCAACGCCGGCGATGCGGTGGTGATCGACGCCATCCGCTCGGCGGGCGAGATGCGGTCGGACACGGAAAAGCGGCTGGTGCTGTCGATGGTGCCCGCCGCGCACCGCCGCAACACGCGCGTGGTGGACGAGTACCGCCGCGTGGTGGAGGGGATGCGCTCCGACGCGGAGCGGCGGATCGCGCTGAGCTACCTGATGGAGGGGCGGTGATGCGCTCGCTGCGCCTCGCGGCGGCGTCCGCGGTCCTGGCCGCGCTCTCCGCCGGCGCGGCCGTCGCACAGTCGGTCGACCCCGCGCGGGCGGAACCGGCGCGGGGAGACACGGCGCGGCAGGCGATCGCCGCCGCGCGGGTGCAGGGGCGCGCCCCCGCGGTGGACGGGCGGCTGGACGACGCGGCGTGGGCGGCGGCGCCGGTGCTCTCGGGCTTCACGCAGAAGGAGCCGAAGGAGGGCGAGCCCGCCACCGAGCGCACCGAGGTCCGCTTCGTCTACGACGACCACGCGCTGTACGTGGGCGCGCGGATGTACTCGCAGGACCCCGCGCGCATCCAGGCGCCGGTGAGCCGCCGCGACGTGTGGGACCAGGCCGAGACCTTCATGGTGTCGCTCGACACCTATCACGACCGCCGCACCGCCTACACCTTCGCGGTGACCGCCGCGGGGACGCGGGCCGACCTGTATCACGCCCGCGACACGCCCGACGGCGACGCGCTGTACAGCCCCGTGTGGGTGGCGCGCACCCAGCGCGACTCGGCCGGGTGGACGGCCGAGATGCGCATCCCGCTGTCGCAGCTGCGCTTCAACCCCGGCCAGGCGCAGAGCTGGGGGGTGAACGTGCGCCGCTGGATCCCCCAGAAGGAGGAGGACGACTACTGGGTGCTGGTGCCCAAGAGCGCGTCGGGGTGGGCGTCGCGCTTCGGCGAGCTGGGCGGGATCACCGGCATCCGCCCCGAACGGCGGATCGAGCTGGCGCCGTACGCGGCCACCGGCGCGTCGTTCCGGCAGGGGGTGGACGCGGCGGACCCGTTCCGCGAAGCCCGCGAGGCCAGCGTGCGCGCCGGGGCCGACCTGAAGGTGGGGCTGGGCCCCAACCTGACGCTCGACGCCACCGTCAACCCCGACTTCGGCCAGGTGGACGCGGACCCGGCGGAGGTGAACCTGAGCGCCTACGAGACCTTCTTCGGCGAGCGGCGCCCCTTCTTCACCGAGGGGAGCGGGCTGCTGAGCGGCGGCGGCGCCACCTACTTCTACTCGCGCCGCATCGGCGCGGCCCCGCGCGGGGTGGCGAGCGGCGACTTCGTGGACGCTCCGTCGAATACGACGATTCTCGGCGCCGCCAAGCTCACGGGGCGCCTCCCCAGCGGCCTGTCGGTGGGCGTGCTGGGCGCGCTGACCGCGCCGGAGCAGGCGCGCACCTTCGACGTGGCCAGCGGCGGCTTCGGCCGGGTGGACGTGGAGCCGGCCACGGCGTACGGCGTGGTCCGCCTGCAGCAGGAGGTGGGGACGGGCGGGAGCA
Organism: Longimicrobium sp.; assembly: GCA_036399995.1. GTDB lineage: Bacteria > Gemmatimonadota > Gemmatimonadetes > Longimicrobiales > Longimicrobiaceae > Longimicrobium. The sequence goes on from DASWMA010000066.1 coordinate 8,586, forward strand.
CCGCCGGCTTCATCCTCACCGGCGTGCACCGCGCGCTGGAGGCCGGCTCGCCGCTGGCCGCGCGGATGAACCGCGACGCCTTCACCGGCGCGGCCGACTGGAACCTGCGCCTGGGGCAGGGGACGTACGAGGTGGCGGGCGCCGTGGGGTTCAGCCGCCAGGCGGGCGACTCGCTGGCCATCCTCCGGCTGCAGCGCTCCAGCGCCCGCTACCTGCAGCGGCCCGACGCGGATTACGTGACCTACGACCCGTCGCGCACCACCTTCTCGGGGTACACCGCCAACCTGTCGGCGCAGAAGATCAGCGGAAAGCACTGGCTGTGGACCGTGGCCGGCGAGATGCGCTCGCCCGGGTTCGACCTGAACGACGCGGGCGCGCAGTCGCTGGCCGACTACCGCCTGGCGTGGGGCGAGCTGCGCTACCGCGAGACGAAGCCGCGCGGGCTGCTGCGCCGGTGGGATGCCTACGTCACCCCCAGCGCTCAGTGGAACGGCGGCGGCGTGTTCACCGACGGCGAGCTCTGGTTCGACTGGGACGCGACCTGGAAGAACTTCTGGCGCAGCACCTTCAGCCTGCTGCGGGTGCCGCGGACCGTGAGCCCCACGCTCACCCGCGGCGGGCCGCTGGCCGGAGACCCCGCCTCGTGGGCCAGCATCGTCAGCCTGTCGAACAGCCCGTCGAGCAAGCTGCGCTGGAGCGGCCGCGTGTACTACGGCGAGAACGAGGAGGGGCGTGCGACGTATCGTTTGAGCGGCGGCGTGTCGGTGCGGCCGGGCACGCGCTGGCAGCTCTCGGTGAACCCCAACTACCTGCGGACCACGCCGATCCGGCAGTACATCGCCACCTTCGACGGCGGCCCGGCGGAGACGTTCGGGAGGACGTACATCTTCTCGGCGGTGGAGCGCAGCGAGTTCTTCGCCGACGTGCGGCTGAACTACCTGTTCACCCCCGACCTGTCTCTGGAGGTGTGGGCGCAGCCGTTCGCCAGCAGCGGGCGCTACTTCAACTTCGGCGAGCTCCCCGCGGCGGGGAGCCACGACCTGCGCCGGCTCGACGGCGACACCACGCGCATCGTCCGCACGGGGAGCACGACGGAAGTGCGCTTCGCGGGCGAGCAGGTGGAGGTGAGCGACTTCAACATCCGCTCGTTCCGCAGCAACGCGGTGCTGCGGTGGGAGTGGCGCCCGGGGAGCACGCTGTTCCTGGTGTGGCAGCAGGACCGCGCGGGCGACCGCGACCGCATCGAGCGCGTGGGCCCCCGCTCGCTGCTCGAGACGCTGGACGCGCCGGGCGACAACTTCCTGGCGCTCAAGGTGACGTACTGGCTGCCGTTGAACTGATACCGCGTTGCAGGGCTTCGTTCGGGACGAAGGTCCGAAAGGACATGTCTCACGCGGAGCAGCAGAGGAGCAGAGAACAACCCGTCTCCTCTGCTTCTCTGCTGCTCTGCTGCTCTGCTGCTCTGCGTGAGATCCTTTGATGCTGGAGCCAGAACGGTGTCCCGGTAACACCGTATGACGCGGTGCGAAGGTGCGAGGTGGTGAAAACGGCCCCGGCATCGCTGCCGGGGCCGTTCGCGTCTGGATGATGGGGAGCTGGCCGGAAACGCCACGATGCGTGAGGGATGCGCGCCCGGAGGGCCGGGACGCCGCCGCGCGTGGGCGACATCGAGGGATCGGCGGGATGGCCGGCGCGGCGGTGGCCCGGCTGCGTTGGGCACGGTTGTATCGTGCCCTACGCAGCGCGCAGCCCGGCCCGGAGCGCAGCGGAGGGACACGCCCGGACCACGCCGTTCAGCCTTTCCGGGCAGATGGAGATCATTCAGTCCTTGAAGATCTCCACCCGTGCCCTGCCGGCGGCATCGATGTAGCCGCGGTACATGCCGCTGGTGTTGAAGGGCCAGCTCCAGTTCCCCTGCCGGTCCATGGCGATCACCCCGCCGTCGCCGCGCTGCGCCACCAGCTGGCGGTTGACGATGCTGTCGGCGGCGGCGGCCAGCGGCATGCGCGCGTACTCCACCAGCGCGCAGATGGAGTGCGCCACCGTGTTGCGGATGAAGAACTCGCCCGTGCCCGTGGCCGATACCGCGCACGAGCGGTTGTTGGCGTACGTCCCCGCGCCGATGATGGGCGCGTCGCCCACGCGGCCGTAGCGCTTCATCTGCGTGCCGCCGGTAGACGTCCCCGCGGCCAGGTTCCCCGCCTGGTCCAGCGCCACGGCGCCCACCGTGCCGAACTTGCGCTCGTCGGGCACCGACCAGGCCGGCTCGTTGGTCGCCAGCGGGCGCCCGCCGGCGGCGCGGGCGCTGTCGGCGGTACGCTGGCGCTGCCAGCTGGCCCGCCGCGGCGCGGTGATGAAGTACGAAGGGTCTACCTGTGCGATCCCCTGCTGGCGCCCGAACAGCTCGGCGCCGTCGCCCACCATCATCACGTGCGGGCTCTTTTCCATCACCGCGCGCGCCAGGTCGATCGGGTTCTTCGTGCGGTGGATGCCGGCCACGGCGCCGGCCGCGAGCGTGGCGCCGTCCATGATCGACGCGTCGAGCTCGGCGTTCCCCTCGGCGTTCAGCACCGCGCCTTTCCCGGCGTTGAACAGCGAATCGTCTTCCATCACGTTGATGGCGGCCTGCACCGCGTCCAGGCTGCGGCCGCCGCGCTGGAGCACCGCGTGCCCGGCGCGCAGCGCGCGCTCGAGCCCCGCGCGGTAGGCGGCCTCGCGCTCCGGCGTCATCGCCTCGCGGCTGATGGTGCCGGCGCCGCCGTGGATCACCATCCCCCAGCGCGCCTGCCCCAGCGACCCCGACCCGGCGGCGAGGAGTGAGGCGGGGCCGGCGGCGGGTGCCGGCGACGCGGGCGCGCAGGCGGCCGCGGCCACGACGAGCGCGGCGGAGAGAGCGGAGCGGGAACGGTGCAGCATGGTCTCGGGATCGTTCGCGGTGACGGACTTCGATTCGGTGGAAGCCGAAGGCGGCGCAGGAATCCTGCCGAACGACGCACGTGAACGCCAGTGCGTGTCACCAGACGTTCTGCCATCCCCTGACTCCCGAACTGCGTGGGCGGCTTCGCCGCGAGCATCGGAGAGAAGGGGAGTCAGGGGGA